>JAJDWM010000444.1 GCA_022825595.1 Bryobacterales bacterium
GCGCTGGAGCTTCGGGCCACATCGGGGTAGCCCACCCGCTCCCGCCGCCACGCCCGTATCGGCGTCAACAGCCAACCTCGAATCCCCGAGGCCACGCCTGTCCCTCCTCGCCTTGTTACCGATTCTGTTTCACGGCAAATACTCCAGCCGAATCGGCTTGGTCATGGAGTAGGCTTTCTGGCCTTCGGGCACGAGGTGCTCGTAGAACCAGATATCCCTGGTCGGTTCGCCTTTTTCGAAGAACAGCAGGTTGGTGCCAATGGAGGCATGGGGTTTGAACACCGAGTTGGGCAGGCGGACGATGGTGTGGAGATTGCACTCCTCCATCAGATGCTGCTTGAGGCGCGTCTTGACGCCCTCGCCGAACAGGGAGCCGTCTGGCAGCACGACCGCAGCGCGTCCGCCCGGCTTCAACAGGCGAACGATCAGGGCCAGAAACAGGTCGGCGGTTTCCTTGGTACGGAAATGCTGCGGAAAGTTGCTTTCGATGCCGTCTTCTTCCTTACCGCCAAAGGGCGGATTGGTCAGCACGATATCCACCCGATCTTTCCGTTCCCAGCCGATGTAGGGACGCGCCAGCGTGTTGTCGTGGTGAACGAAGCCCGGGTCTTCGATACCGTGAAGCAGCATATTGGTGACGCACAGCATGTGCGGAAGCTGTTTTTTCTCCACCGCGCGTAGTGCGGCTTGCATCTTCCGTTCGTCAGAGGGCTGTTTGACGTAACGCTGGCGCATGTAGCGCAACGCGCAGGTCAGAAAACCGCCGGTGCCGCAGGCAGGGTCAAAAAGGCTCTCGCCAGGTTTGGGGTCGATGCGATCGACCATGAAGGCTGTGACCGCGCGGGGCGTGCAGTACTCGCCCGCATTGCCCGCGGATTGCAGGTCGTTGAGGATCTGTTCATAGATGTCACCGAAGTGCTGGCGTGCTGTAAGGTCGTTGAAATCGATGTCGTTGATCTTGTTGACCACTTGACGCATCAACTGGCCGGACTTCATGTAGTTGTAGGCGTCTTCGAACACGTCGCGTACGACGCGGCGGCGGTCACCGGGCTGGCCGGTGGTCTGGATCCCTTTCAAGGCGGGAAACAGGTCGTTGTTGATAAAAGTCAACAAGTCCTCGCCGGTGATTCCCTCGGGGTCGGCCGCCCAGGCACGCCATTGGAAGCGCGTGGGAATTGGAGATGTGTAGTCGGCGTGCATCATCTCCATTTCCTGGTCCTGATCGTCGATGATCTTGAGAAAGAACATCCAGCACAACTGACTGATGCGCTGGGCATCGCCGTCGACGCCGGTGTCCTGGCGCATGATGTTCTGGATGGATTTGACAGTGGTGCGGACGGACATGGGTCAGGCAGTCTCCTGGTACAGCGCGGATTGCAGGTCGTGGACGGCTTCAACGAATCCATCTCGGCCGCCGAAGGCTTTGATCAACTGAACCGGGGTGCCGAGCTCGGTAAAGGGCGGGATGCGAAGCACGGACACGTCATCGAGATCGAACATTCCCTCGTCGGCATACTTGACGAGAAGCGCGTCGAGTACGGCGCGGGCCTGGTCGCCATATTTGTGAAACACATCCCGCTTCTTGACGTTCTCGGCGCGCTCGCGACGGGTCAGAGGCTTGGCATCGAAGGCAATATGGCAGATGAGATCGAAAGAGTCGAGATCCTTGCCCAGTTCCACGGCGATAGCGCCGAGAGGAAGGCCCTCGGCCTCCAACTCCTCGATAATGGCCTGCTTGCGCTCTGCGGTGTTCCAGCGTCTGAGGAAGTCGTTGAGACTGGCGAAGTGTCTCTTCAGCGTCTTCCTCGTGAAGTCGCGTAAGGATTCGGTGATCAGCTTGCCGTTCTCATCTAGATATTCCGCCCGATCGGCGACTATGGCGACGTCGATGTCATCCACGTACACTTTGTACGGACCGCTTTGTGTCGGTGGCTGGGGGGTATCCGGGGTTACGCAGACAATGATCTCGTCCTCACCAGGTTCCGGTGGTATGGGATCGTCGCCGTCATCCGGGGGTGGCACGTCGTCCGGCGGGGTCACGGGGTCGTCTGCGTCTGGTTCGTAGATCTGAACCGGCTCACCGTCGAAATCGGGGTCGGCGAAATGACTCGTGGCGCCTCGGAAATCCATCAAGGTAAAGTAGAACTTACGGGTGTCCTCGTGTACCCGAGTGCCGCGTCCGACGATCTGCTTGAATTCGGTCATTGAGCCGACCGTGCGGTCGAGCACGATGAGCCTACAGGTCTGGGCGTCGACTCCGGTGGAAAGAAGTCGCGAGGTGGTGACCAATACAGGATATCTGGATTCCGGGTCGATGAAGTTGCCCAGTTGTGCTTGGCCCTCGGCGTCCGCTCCGGTGATGCGCATGACGTAGCGGTGGTTCTGGTCTACCAAATCACCGTTTTCGTTGATGAGGGCCTGTCTCATGCGGCCGGCATGCTCCTGGTCGACGCAGAAGATGATCGCTTTCTGGAAACGGTCGCCGCTCTCTTTCAGAAACTCGGTGACCCTGCGGGCGACGAGCTTGGTTCGGTCGTCCAGCACCAGCATCCGGTCGAAGTCTTTGACGTTGTAGATGCGGTCTTCGACCTCCCTTCCCTCCCGGTCAAGCTGACCCTTTTCCGGGCGGTAGCCTTCCACGTCACGATCTATATGAACCTTGACAACTTTGTAGGGGGCAAGAAAGCCGTCGCGGATACCTTGTTTCAGGGAGTAGGAGTAGACGGGTTCGCCAAAGTAATGGATGTTGGAAACGTAGCGGGTCTCCTTGGGAGTGGCGGTTAGGCCGACCTGCGTAGCGGTGGAGAAATACTCAAGGATTTCCCGCCAGGCCGAGTCCTCGGCAGCGCTACCGCGGTGGCACTCGTCGACTACGATCAAGTCGAAGAATGTGGGCGAAAACTCCCGGAAAATCTTCTGCTGTTCCTCCGGTCCGGTGATCGCTTGGTAGAGACCGAGATAGATCTCGTAGGCGGTGTCGATGCGGCGTTTCCTGTTGAGGGCGGCAGTTGCGTCATCCGAAGACCGGTCCTCGCGTTCTATGGTCTTGGCGTTGGTCGAAAGCTTGGCCATTGCCGGACCAAAGGGCCGAAAGTCGTTGACCATAGTCTGATCGACGAGCACGTTACGGTCGGCCAGGAACAGGATGCGCTTCTTCCGACCCGCCTTCCACAGCCGCCAGATGATCTGAAAGGCCGTATAGGTCTTGCCCGTTCCCGTTGCCATAACGAGCAGGATGCGGTCGCGCCCCTTGGCGATGGCCTCAATGGCGGAGTTGATGGCGTTGACCTGATAGTAACGCGGCGTCTTGCCGCTGTCGTCGTCGAAATAGTCCTGAAGGACGATTTCCTCGGCATCGGACATCAGGCCCTTCCAGGTCCGGTAGCGCACCCACAGGTCGCCTGGCGACGGAAAGGCGTCCATGGCCAGAGTCGTTTCCCTTGCGTCGGCACCGGTTCGGTCGTGGAACACGAAGCCGGCACCATTGGAGGAAAACACGAAGGGAATGTTCAGCGTGTCGGCGTAGTCGAGGGCCTGCTGCATGCCGTCGCCGACGGCATGGGTATTGTCCTTAGCCTCGATCAGCGCGATGGGAATGTTGGGTTTGTAATAAAGGATGTAGTCTGCCCGCTTGCCTTTGCCCCGGCTGACCAGCTTGCCGCGCACGACAATGCGGCCCTTGGTGAAGCCGACCTCTTCGCGGATTTGCACCATCTCGTCCCAACCGGCCCTGCGCAGAGCCGGGGTGATGAATTTGGTGCAGATATCGCGCTCACTGAGACTTTTCTTGTCCAAAGGTACTCGGCCTCACTTAAAATTGTGGGGCTGAACGGTGGCAAAACCTTCGCCTCGGCGCGGTCAGTGCGTCCGTGCGTGCTTCGGGCGCGAGAAGCAACTCCTTAAGGTTCGGTCGGGTCATCCTCTGAAGGCGGAGCCACTGATCTATCGGTACGAGTACAGCCGTCTCGACTCTCTGTTTGGTGACGATTTGCGGCCTGTTGACCAAGCTCGCTTCAAGCATTTCGCTGAAGCGCGCCTTGGCGTCCTGCACCCGCCACGTCTTACCCATGAGACCCTCCAATGCCTTACACTGACTGGACAATAAATCAGTGTCCTGTCCCAGGTAATTGTTTACCAAGATGCTGGTTCTTCTCGTCGTCGGCCGCGTTGCTCTTCTTCGCGTGGTGCCGGCCGATGCTCGTCATCGCAGCTTGCCGACCACAAGAAATCGTGCGCATCTTGGTAACAACTACCTGGGACGGAACACTAGTCTATGATGGGCTCTACGTCAAACATCGAGAACGGAGGTCAAGACGCCGAAGGCAGAGTGAAGTGGTCCCGGTTCGTAGGAAAGTTTGGCGGCAGAAATAAGGTGTATTCGGAAGTCATCGATCATGCCGCCAGGGTCCTGTTTAACACGTCCTGCTGTTTCGGTAGAGCGGGCAGAGAGGCGGGCGAGTTGCGGCGCTGGGCCGGCCTCTGTGTCAGCATTCCCTCTGAGGTGGTTTACCTGGCGCTCGCGGAAACCCTTCCGGCGCCACTGATCACCTGTGATGCCCGGTTGGCCGCGGCTCCCGGCCACCAAGCGGCGGTCGAACTGTTTGGAGCCGACCGCTCTGAAGTGACGTAGGAGATGTCCTTCCGGGCAACACTATCCCGCGATTTGAAAGAACCGCCACCGCATTCAACGCCTCCACGTCCCTTCCCCCTCGTGGACCGTCGGCGGGTCGTTGAAAGGGTTCAGGATAGACACGGTCATTTGCTGGAAGTCACGGACGTTGCGGGTTACCACGGTCAGCCGGTTGACGATGGCGACTGATGCGATCAAGGCATCCTGCATCAGCGTGTCGGATTTTCGGTGCATGAGCCGAGCCCACACCTTGAATGCGTTGGCGTCAACCGGCAAGACGCTGTAGGTGGTGAGGAGCGTTTCCAACCATGCCTCTAGTTCCTCGGCCTTGGCGGCGTCTTGTTCACGGGTAATCTCGATCCCCGCCTGGATCTCGCCTACAGTGACCGCGGAAACATGGAGCTGATGCACAGGCAAGTCTTGGATCCAATCCAAGACCGACGGATGGGGACGGGCACGGCGCAGTTCGTAGACGACGTTGGTATCGATTAGATACACTCGTGGGTTCCACCTGCTCGACGCACACGCGAGACAATGCGCAGAGAGACCATAAATTGCGATTTTTCATCTACTTGACTCTCAATAGTCTGTATTCTCGGCTCTTGCATTCTCGCCTCTGATGCGCTTGAATATCCCCTGGATTTGACCTCACTCGCTTTCGATACGCTTACGGCCGTTTCGTCGCTTTCCGACCGTAGGCGTTTTCGTTCGGTCAAAGCGTGATGCCCGGTGCCGAGACAGCGGTGATACCGGGTTCTGCACGACGACGCGCCAGCTATGCTCGGTGTTTCCTTCGGCGCGATCACACCGTGACCGAACGGATACCCGTAGGCTTTACGCTCCCGCGCTTCGAGGAGGACCGTGACATGCCGGAACGTCAGTACCTCACCCTCTCCAAACGTATTATCGACCGTCTCGTGGTCGATGACAAGGACGCGGTCTTCTGGGACCGGGACCTGCCGGGATTCGGCGTCCGGGTCTACCCTTCCGGGGCCAAGGTCTACGTGGTGCAGACACGGGCTTTCGGCCGTTCGAAGCGCGTCACGGTGGGCCGCCACGGAGAACTCACCGCGGACGAGGCCCGGAAGGAAGCGGCCCGGATCATGGCGCGCCTCAAGGCCGGGGAGTCTCCGCTCCCGGAAGAGGCCGTTCCGGATCCCACCGTCGCAGACTTGGCGGACCGCTACCGGCGGGAGTACGTGGAGATGCACTGCAAACCCGCCACCGTGTCCCACTACGGCCTGATGCTGAAGAAGCACATCGTGCCGACCGTGGGTGAGCTCCTGGTGAGGGAAGTGGAGCGGAAACACATCCTGGAGTTCCAGTACGGACTGAGCGGCATGCCCACGGTGGCAAACCGTACGGTAGACATCCTGGTGAAGATGTTCAACCTGGCGGAGGACTGGGGATGGCGGCCGCCGGGGAGGAACCCCTGCCGGTTCGTGCGCCGCTACAAGGTGGAGAAGCGCCACGAGCGGTTTCTGACCCCGGAGGAGCTCTACCGGCTGGGCCAGGCGCTGGATGCGGCTCCGGGTGAACGGCTGGCGTCGGAGCACGCGGCCGCGGCGATCCGGTTGCTGGTGCTGACCGGTTGCAGGCGGAACGAGATCCTGGGGCTTCGGTGGGAGGACCTGGACTTCGAGGCCGGAGAGATGCGGCTTGTGGACAGCAAGACCGGAGCGCGGGTGGTGCCCATGCCGCCGCCGGCGGCGAAGGTCCTGGCACGGCTCTCCCCTGTCGAGAACAACCCGTGGGTATTCCCAGGGAGGAAGAAGGGCACGGGGCAGCGGAACATCAACGACTCCTGGGACCGCGTCCGCAGGCGCGCGGGTCTGGACGGTGTGCGTCTTCACGATCTTCGTCATTCCTACGCTTCGAGAGCGCTGGCGCTGGGCGAGGGCCTGCCGATGATCGGGGAGTTGCTCGGCCACACGAAGGTGCAAACGACCGCGCGGTACGCACACCTGGCGCGGGACTCTGTGCGGGCGTCGACGGCTAGGGTGGCGGAGAGCATCGGGGTGGACATCCTGCCGGATTAGTGAATGGGACGGGAGACGGACGATGGCGAGGCTGGACAACGGAACGATCTCCA
>JAJDWM010000319.1 GCA_022825595.1 Bryobacterales bacterium
CGGCGGCCTCGAGGCTAATCAGCCAATGCACCGGAGCCGAGGCCGGCTGCGTGACTTCATCGTGCTCGGCTGCGCTTGCCGTCGCGGCGGCCGCGGCGATCACGGGGTCGGATTTGGCCGCTATCACGCAGCTTCCCGATACCGATGGGCTCAGGAATCGCATTGCGATCCCCTACGGGCACGACGTCAACTTCGGCGCTTCGGTCGCGCAGATGATCCGCATCAGCGGTGCCGAAGTCGTCCGGTTCGGCACGGCGAGCCACTGCGACGGCTTCCACCTGAGGGGAGTGCTGGGCGGCCCTGTTGCGGCGATAGTGTATGTCGACTCGGGCGACATCAACCCAGCGGGATCGTTTCTGCCGTTAGAAAAATGCGTGAGCATCGCGGGCTCTAGAGGCATCCCGGTCTTGGTTGACGCAGCCGCCGCTGCCGACCTGAGACCATTCCTCGCAGCTGGCGCCTCCCTCGTGATGACCAGCGCCCACAAGCTGATGGGAGCTCCGACCTCTGGCGTCATCTGTGGCGAGCGGGATCTGGTGCGGGCCTGCTACCTCCAGCACTACGGCATTGGGCGCGCGATGAAGGTAGGCAAGGAAGGCATCGTCGGGTGCATGGCCGCGATGACAGCGTGGTACGGGGACGACGCCCGCCACGATCAAGACCGGTGGAGCCGTCTCTCACGGATTCTCGGAGAAGCGCTTCCGGTGGCTCAAGGCCGGGATCCGTCGGTCGTGCGGATTCGGCTGCCAGACCGACTCACGTGCTCGGCGACCTCGGTGGCCAACGCGCTGCGGGAGGGCGACCCCCCTGTCTGGGTGCAGAGGGCAGACGACAGGAACCGCGAGCTGTGGGTCAACCTGCGGGTGATGACGGTTGAGGATGCCGTTGCCATCGCAAGGCGGATCGCAGAGTGCCTGCGGGACCCCGAGTCGCCGGTAGAGGACGTGGCGTATCACGACCTGTATTGGTCCGAGCGTCGACTGCTCGAATGGCCCGACTGGCGATAGCCTCGAGAATGGCTGGCAATTGGCGCAACAGACGCGACATCATATGCCTGCGCGGTCGTGCAGGCACTCCATGAACTGAAGCGCAGGTTGACCGGATCACGAACGTCGCAGCGATGAGAGAATTCTCGATCCAGTGTGCAGTCTGGCTTCCCAAGCCGGTCGAAGAGGTATTCGCGTTCTTCTCAGACGCACGCAATCTGGAGCTGCTCACGCCATCGTGGCTGCACTTCCAGATCCTCACGGACGGGCCGATCGCCATGTCGGAAGGGCAGACGATCGACTACCGCCTCCGGTTGCGAGGAATCCCGGTGCGCTGGCGGAGCTGCATCACCAGATGGGAGCCCCCAACTCTATTCGTGGACGAGCAGGTTCGCGGTCCGTACCGTGTGTGGATCCACGAACATCGGTTTCGGGAAATGGCCGGAATGACGCTAGCGGAAGACGTCGTGCGCTACTCAGTCCCCGGCGGATGGCTGGCCAACCGGCTCTTTGTGCGTAGGGACCTCGCCAAGATATTCCGGTTCCGTCACGACCAGCTCGAAGCTGTCTTCGGCTCGGTCCCCAAGACCAAGATTCCCGGCTCCAAGAGCCCGATTGGCTTTCATCCGAAAAGAGGCCCGGCAGTCAGCGACGCAGACGGCAAACGCTCTTGACGGGAATCTGCGCAATGGCCGGACGCCTTTCAGATTCCGCGACGTTCCCCGCGGAGGCTTCACCCCCAACTCGACCGGGCGCGCACACGGGGATTGCCACGACCGCCCCTTAAGCAGCGCTCTGCTTTGCTGGCGCGCTCCGACAGAACTACCGGAGCCTGCGCCAGCCAAGCAGGAATGCCCCTGCCAGAACTCCAGCTACCGCGAGCATGGCGCTGTCGCCGAAGCCTGCGCCGGTGGCATCGCCACGGTCCTTGGCGGACAGCAGAATGCGGCCTTCGACGCGCGGATCCGAGCCGTCCCGCAGCTCTTCGCGAAGCATGGCAGCGAGCTCCGGTCGCGCGGACTGGGCGAGCCGCACCTCCACGAACTCTTCGAATGGGTGGTTGCCTGTGGTGCGCACACTGCCGGACGCACCGTGCAGTTCCAAGGATTCGGCATAGTGCACCGCCAGGTTCACCAAGTGCTCGGCACTTGCGTCCCAGAATCCCTTGCGGGCAGATTCGAGCAGGATCGCCATCACTTCCTGCTGGGCGTAAGGGTTCTCGCGAGCCAGCCACCGGGGAATCCCCAAGGCAAGCGAGTCCTGCACGTAGACTTCGTGGACTCGCTGCCAGATCTGACTGTCCACGGCGGTCGGCTTGGTGACGTTCCAGCCGAAGAGATTCGTGGCGGCTTGGGCAATCTCCACAGCCCCGGAGTAGCCCTCGTCCTGCAAGCCCCGGATCCACTTCGCGTTCCAGAACTTGCCACGCAGCCCCCTCGAGAGAGCCTCTCGAAGTGTTTCAACCCGGGGAGCGGCTGCGTCGCGCACATCTGCGATGTAGGTCTCGGGGGCCACGCCGCTCGTGTCCCGGACGGCCATCGTCATCCCGCCGAGATACTCGAAGTAATGGTCGAGAGTCAGGGCACCGACGACATTCGTGGAACGACTCAAGGTGACCGCGTCGGTGTGGCGCAGGTGCTGGCGATATGCCGCCGGAACGGGTTGTCCCCACTCGTAGCCTTCCGTGTAGACGGCCCCTGTGCGGGCTAGGTAGGCATCGGTCAGCGCTTCAGTTCCCGAGTAGCTGCCGCTTCGCTCAATCGAACCTACGAGCCCCGTTCCGTAACCGCCCGCCGAGTTGCTGAAGACCCGCGCGGCGGACAGCGTTCGGGCATCGCGGGCAGACAGGCCGGCGAGCTTGAGGTCGCGAACGGCTTCTTCAGTGTGCTCGGCGATGAAGTTCTCCCCGTCGGTGGCGCTGGCCGCTAGCCGCACGGCCTTGTCGAGCAGCCGCATTCGGTCCGGGAATGTGTCGCGGAAGAGGGATGCAGCCTGCACGACCACGTCGACCCTCGGACGGCCGAGTTCGGCGGCGCGTATCAGCTCGACATCCTCGACGATGCCTCGATGGTCCCATACCGGACGGACTCCGAGCAGGTACAGCACGTGAGCCAAGTCGGTACCGTGCTGGCGGATCAGCTCCGTGTTCCACAACGTGAAGCCGATCCTCCGGGGCCAACGTCCCAGCCGCTCCCGCTCCGCAAGCAGCTGCTCCTCAGCCATGCGCTTTCCGATGGCCCAAGCGGCCTTTGTCGGCACTTCGGCAGGATTGATGCCGTGCAGGTTACGCCCCGTTGGGAGGGCCTGCGGGTTTCGCAGTGGGTCGCCCCCTCCC
>JAJDWM010000272.1 GCA_022825595.1 Bryobacterales bacterium
CCCATGCTTGGCTTCCGGTCGCGTAAATCAGTTCGAACCCATCTGCCGAGTTCGATGGTGGCGGCAATACTCGCGGTGGCCACCGGAGCGTGCGGCACAAGTGCGCCGGGAGATCTTGCCAAGCCTAACGTAATCATCATCCTCACCGACGACCAAGGATACGGCGACCTTTCGGCACACGGGAATCCGGTCCTCGAGACTCCCAACCTCGACAAGCTCCACGACGAGAGCGTCCGGCTGGCCGACTTTCACGTCGCGCCGGTCTGCACGCCCACGAGGGGCGAGCTCATGACTGGCCAGTATTCGCTGCGGAACAAGGCTGGAATGGTTCCTGCAGGCAGGAACCTGATGCGGCGCGACGTGCCCACGATGCCCGAGATATTTGCCGCCAGCGGCTATGCGACCGGACTCTTCGGCAAGTGGCACTTGGGGGATACCTACCCGCACCGGCCCGTCGATCGCGGTTTCCAACGGGCGGTCTGGCACAAGGGCTGGGGCTTCGCCTCCGAGATCGAGTACGACAACGACTATTACTACACCCGCTACCTCGACCAGGACATCGTCCGCTTCTCGGACCGCTTCTGCACTGATCTCTGGTTCGATGCCGCGATGGAATGGATGGGAGAGCAGGCCGACGCCGGAAAGCCATTTTTCACATATCTGGCGCTGAACACACCCCATTCTCCGTTCAACTCGCTAGCCAAGCACTATCAGGCCTATGGCGCTCAAGTTGAAGACCCGTTGCTGGCACACTTCTTCGGATTGATCGCCAGCATCGACGAGAATGTGGCACGCCTTGACCGCTGGCTTGGCGATCGCGGGCTGAGGCAGAATACGTTACTGCTCTTCATGAACGACAACGGCACTGCCAAGGGCGAGACGGTGTTCAATGCCGGCATGCGCGGGAAGAAGGGCAGCCCATACGAAGGCGGGCACCGAGCGCTCTTCTTCCTCCGCTGGCCCGCAGGAGAACTCGGCGACCCTCGCGAGATCCGGTACGCATCCCACGTCACCGACGTCCTGCCGACCCTGGCGGACCTGCTGGGGTTGGATGTACCCGACGGCGCCTCCTTCGACGGCGACACTCTCGTTCCGGTCCTCCGCTCTCCACAGGGCATCGGGGCGGACCGGAAGATCGTGGTCCAGTACGGGGGCAGGATTCGGCCGACGAAGTACTCAAACAGTGCAGTCATCTGGAACCGATGGCGCCTCGTTGGTGACTCGGAACTCTATGACATCCACGCCGACCCCGGTCAGCAGTTCAACGTAGCGGACCAGAATCAGGAAGTCGTCCGGGAGATGCGCGACCACTACGAGCAGTATTGGAGCGAGATCGCAGAGTCGGTCGAGGAAGTCGAACCGCTCGTGGTTCGATCCGAACCCGGGACCTTCACCGACCTTACCTCGAACAGCTGGGTCGAGGTTGATTGCGACAACCGCACGCGTGTAGCGGAGACCTGCGGGCCGGCCCGAGGAGGTGTCTGGCAGATTGATGCCGAGGCCGCTGGCCGATACTTGGTCGAGGTCCGGCGCTGGCCCTTCCACCTTGATCGCGACCTCACCGAGGCAGGTCCGGCGGCGACGATTGGGGGAGTCCTAATCACTCCTGGCAAGGCTCTAGCGATCCACTCAGCAGCCCTAAGCGTCAACAGTGCGAATCCAATCGTATCCGCTGTGGGGGAACGTGCCAATGGCGTCCATTTCGAGGTCACCCTGCCGGAAGGCCGCAGCACCCTGCAGGCATGGTTCCGGGACGTGTCCGGACGAGACATCTCCGGCGCGTATTACGCTCGCGTTCGGCGGGCCGAGTAGGTCGCATGCGGACCCCGACTCTGCTCGCGTCGATCGTACTCGGAACTGCTGCGGGCGCAGCTGTCGGCGCCGAGCGCCCCAACATCGTCCTGGCCATGGCCGACGATTTGGGATGGGGCGAGACCGGGTATAACCGCCATCCCTACCTGCTGACACCCGTTCTCGACGACATGGCGGTTTCGGGCCTGCGCTTCGACCGCTTCTACGCGGCCGCGCCGACTTGCTCTCCCACCCGGACATCCATCCTCACGGGCCGGCACCCGAACCGCTCGGGCGTCTTCTCCCCGAATCACACAACTCGCCCCGAAGAGGTCACGATCGCCCGCATTCTGCAAGACGCCGGTTACCGGACAGGACACTTTGGAAAGTGGCACGTGGGGGCAGTGAAAGCCGAGTCGCCAACCAGCCCGGGCCGCATGGGCTATGAGGAATACCTCGCGCACGACAACTTCTTCGAGATGCATCCGCCGCTGAGCCGCAATGGCGCGCCACCGGACACCGTGCGGGGGGAGAGCTCCAAGATCTGCGTTGACGCTGCGCTCGACTTCATCCGGGCGGTGCGCCAGCAGGGAAGTGGGCCGTTCTTCGTAACCCTCTGGTTCGGGTCGCCGCATAGTCCCTACAGGGCGCTTCACGAGGATGAAGAGAAGTACAGCGATGTGCCCGGCCGGGAGTTGGCACGGCGCTACGCCGAAATCACAGCGATGGACCGGGCCTTAGGTGAGTTCCGCGCTGCGTTGCGCGAGATGGGCGCTGCCCCTGACACGCTTCTATGGTTCACATCGGACAACGGGATCACGCTCGAGGGCATCCCCGACGAGCAGAGGCAGTGGCTGTTCAACGGCGGATGGCGCGGCAGTAAGGGGAGCCTGTACGAGGGGGGACTGCTTGTGCCCGGGATCATTGAGTGGCCCTCAAAGATCCCGTCGGCCCGTCAGACGCCAGTGACGGCGGTGACCACCGACATCTTCCCTACCGTGCTCGCGCTGGCAGGCCTCAAGCATCCCCATCCCGATCGGCCGCTTGACGGTCTGGACCTTTCGCCCCTGATCCTCGGTGGCGACATGCACCGCCGGCCGGAGCCGGTCGGCTTCTGGGTCTATGACCGGCGGGCCGAAGCCGGCAATCCGCGTTGGATGGATCCCGATCTCACGCGCGGCACAACCCCGACGACGCGCAATCCCGGGATCGATTTTGTGAACTTCCGGCATCCCGTGGCCAAAACGAGCGATTTCGGAGGCACGGCGGCTTGGCGACACGGCAGGTACAAACTGGTGCGGATCGGCTCACGCGAGCCGGAGTTGTACGACCTGCTGCGGGACCCTCGCGAGCGCGTCGATCTTGCTGCCCAACAACCTGACCGAGTCCGGGGCATGGTCGTCGATCTGGAGGAATGGCAGCGCGGCGTCGAGCGTAGCCTCGCGGGGCAGGACTACTAGCCCCGCCCAACGAGCGGCATTTTGGTCGCCATGACCGTGATCCTGAGGACGTTTGCGTCCAGCGGAAGGTTGGCCATGTAGAGCACCGCGCGGGCGATGTGGTCGGCGTCGATGGTCGGTTCCTGGGCGATAGAGAAGTCGGCCTGCAGGACGCCCTCAGCCATGCGGGCCGTCATCGGCGTAGCTGCATTGCCGATGTCGATCTGGCCGCAGGCAATGTCATGGGCCCGGCCATCGAGCGCCACCGACTTGGTGAATCCGGTCACGGCGTGCTTCGTGGCGGTATACGGGGCAGAGTGCGGCCGTGGCATCTGTGCGGACACCGAGCCATTGTTGATGACCCGGCCGCCCTTCGGGTCTTGGGACTTCATGATCCGGAGCGCCTCCCGTGTGCACAGGAACATGCCCGTCACGTTCACGTCGACAACGCTCTGCCATTCGGCAAGGGTAAGGTCTTCAACTGGTGCGGGCGGCACGTTTCCGCCGGCGTTGTTGAACAGTACGTCAACGCGCGACAAGCGTGATTGGATCTGCGCAAACGCGTCACGCACGGATCCCTCCACGGTGACGTCGGTTGGAAGGATGACGGCAATGCCGCCTTGCGAGAGTGAGGCGGTCTCCTCCAGCGCCCCTTGCCGGCGGCCCAAAAGGGCAACGGTGTACCCATCTGCGAGCAAAGCGAGAGCCGTCTGGCGGCCAACGCCACTCCCGGCGCCTGTCACCACTGCCACTCTTGTGGGCCTCGTTCCTGTCTCAGCCATCCCTACCTCCAGCCCTGAGCATACCGATCACGCGAACAGCCATCCGGGATGTTCCTCTCTGCGCCTGCGGTACGATGACGATAGTGCGGGTACATCGGCGGAGATTCATCGCGATGTGCGCGGGTTCGCTGGCGCTTGGTACACGGCAGCTTCCTTCGGAGGAGATCCGATTCCACGATGTGCGGGCTCAGACGCGGCAATTCATGCGCTGGTACGAGGAAGTCCCGCTGACGCCGGCACAGGAGGCTGTCAAGAAGGTGGCCCTCGGCTCCATTCCCGCGCCGTGCTGCTCCGACAACAGCGCCTACACCTGCTGCTGCCCCTGCAACATTTCCCGGACGATCTGGGGCTTGAGCCAGTACATGATCGCGCGCCAAGGTGCGTCTGCCGCGGAGGTCCGCGAGAAGGTCCGCGCGTGGATCCGGTTCATTGGCCCGAAGCCGCCCAAGGCCTTTTCGGGATCCGGATGCTACACGGGCCATTGCCCGAGGCCGTTCAACGAGGGCGGCTGCGGCGGGATGAGTCCCGCGGCCTTGGCGTTCTGACCTTGGCCATTCCCACGGCGGGACGAGGCGCGGTGGAGGGTGTAGCCCAATGAAGATTCCACATCTGACGCGGACGCAGTGGCTGATTTGCTTCGTGGCGTCCTTAGGGTTCGCCTTCGACATCTACGAGCTGCTGATGCTCCCGCTGATTGTGCGTCCGGCACTTCTGGAACTCGCATCGGCGGCGCCGGGAAGCGCCGAGTTCAACAGATGGGTAGGCCTTCTGTTCTACGTACCGGCAGTTTTCGGCGGAGTCTTCGGACTCTTGGGTGGCTGGCTGACGGACAAGTTGGGCAGGCGCTTCGTCCTGGTCTGGAGCATCATGCTGTATGGCTTCTCCGCCGCAGCGGCCGGATTCGCGACCAGTGTCGAAATGCTGCTGTTCTTCCGCTGCACCACGTTCATCGGCGTGTCGGTGGAGTTCGTTGCGGCCATTGCATGGCTCGCCGAACTGTTTGAGGACCGTAACAAGCGGGAGGCCGTACTCGGATGGACGCAGGCCTTCAGCTCGGTCGGCGGGCTGATGGTGACCGGCGCGTACTACCTCGCGGTGACGTATGGTCAACACCTGCCGGAGATCTATGGCGGTCACGAGGCTTGGCGCTACACGTTGATCTCAGGCCTGATCCCGGCAATTCCTCTCATGGTGATCCGTCCCTTCCTGCCGGAATCTCCCATGTGGGAGAAGAAGCGTGCCGAGGGGAAGTTGCGCAGGCCCCGCATATCCGAAATCTTCGAGCCTCGATACCGGCGGACAACCGTCGTGACGACCGTTCTGGTGGCTTGCAGCTACGGTGCGGCCTTCGGTGCCATTCAGCACGTGCCCAGGATCGTCCCCGGGCTGCTGCAGGAAGTGGACCGAACCGTGCAGGAACAAACCGTGGCGGGTGTGCAGGCCGCTCAGGAGGTGGGTGGCATCGCCGGGCGTGTGCTGCTGGCGATCTTGGTCGTCGTTCTTCTCTCGCGGCGCAACCTGCTGCGAGGGTTTCAGGTCAGCGGCCTAGTGATCTTTCCGCTGGTCTTCTTCTACGCCGCCACCAATGACCTAGCGATGCTGCAGATTGGTATGTTTCTGGCGGGCCTGGTCACAGTTGCGCAGTTCAGCTTCTGGGGCAATTACCTTCCGAGGGTCTACCCGACGAGACTGCGCGGCACTGGAGAGTCATTTGCGGCCAACATCGGCGGCCGTATGCTCGGGACATTTGCAGCGTTCGTCACGACGCAGTTCGCAACAGTCGCGCCGGGAGGCACACCGTTTGTCAAGTTGGCATTCGCGTGCGGTGTGGTGGGGACGGCGGTCTACGCCATCGGGCTCTTGGGGAGCTATTGGCTGCCCGAGCCAGGCGAGGACCTGGAGGACTGAAGCTCCTCAGAACGATTGCCCGGGCTCCCTGATTGGGAGCCCGGGCCGGGTCTTTGTCGCTAGGGACGGGCGGAAGTGTTTCCCGCGTCTAGATCAGTTGACCGGGATCACGCGGGCAGTGTCCTCGGGCTTCCGGCGGGGAATCGTGAGTTCCAGCACACCCGCCTCGTAGTTTGCGCGGATGGCCTCTGCGTCGGCGTCCTCGGGCAGCCTGTAGGCGCGCGCGAACTTGCCGGCGGGCCTCTCCAAGCGTAGCGCCATCTTCGTGTTGGTCTTGCCCGTGGTGGTGCGCTCGCCCTTGACGCTCAGCACGTCGTCCTCCACGCGAACTTCGATGTCCTTCTGAGCCATTCCGGGTAGGTCGGCCCTCAACCGATAGGCCTTCTCGGTCTCCTCGACGTCGAAGGCGGGGCGCCAAGCGGGCAGCGTCCGAGGCTTCCCGAGCAGCATGTCCAAGTCCTTCCACGCTTGGAACGGGCTCAACGGGTTTCGGTGAATCATGGTCATGTCGTTGTCCTCCTCTCTCAACGGCAGCAACGTTGGTTGCTAATTGCATTATACAGTCTTCCGGCAGCCTGTCAAGCGGAGATGGAAGAAAATTTGAGTATTATCAACTCAACTTTAGTTAGTTGCATTGCATCACTGCAGTCTCGCTGCCTGCCGGACTGGCGAGGTTCCCTCTGAGATCCGCCGGTCGCGGCGCGCTTCCCGGCCGGTCGAGGTGGTATGATCTCTGCGGGGGTACAAATGAATCGACGAGCCTTTCTCGCTGGCGCGCCAGGGTTGGCAATCGCCGGCACAGCGGTCGCCGGCAAGCGCGGCGACGTTCCCACTCGGATCTTTGGCCGCACCGGGGAGAGCCTGACCGTCATCGGCCAGGCGGGCGGTCGGTTCCCGCTCTGCACGTTCGAGGAGGCCAAGGCGATAACCCGCCGGGCGTACGACCTCGGCATCAATTACTTCGACAACGCGCACAGCTATTGGGGCGGGCGCTCCGAAGAGGTTTTCGGTGCCGTGCTGCCCGAGGTTCGCAAGGACGTCTTCATAACGACCAAGAGCACGGATCGCACGCGCGACGGGGCGGCGAAGGAACTCGACATTTCGCTGAAGCGGATGCGGACGGACTACGTGGATCTGTGGCAGATCCACGCGGTCGGCGAGATGGAGGAGGTGGACGAGATCTTTGGTCCGGGTGGAGCCATTGAAGCCTTCGAAGCCGCCAAGAAGGCGGGCAAGTGCCGGTTCATCGGGTTCACCGGGCACCGCGATCCCCACGTCCACCTGGCAATGCTGGAGCGCTACGACGAATACGACACGATCCTGATGCCCCTCAACCCGGCAGACCCGTCCTATCTCAGCTTCGAGCGCCTTGTGCTGCCCGAGGCGCGGCGTCGCGGCTTGGGCATCCAAGGGATGAAGAGCCTGGCAAACGCGAAGCTACTGCAGTCTCTCAGCGTCCGCCAGTGCATCCAGTACGTGCTGAGTCTGCCCATCCACTGCTTGGCTGTCGGCTGCACGACGATCGGACAGATCGAAGACGACGTTCGCATCGCGCGTGAGTTCGAGCCATACGGAGACAGTGAGCTGTCTTCGCTAAGGGAACGCGCGGGACAACTTGCGGGTGCGGCGCTGGAGGACTGGAAGCGCGACACGAGCCAAGCCTCGAATCGCCCCGCGTACGTGGGCGGCTAGCGCGGGCCTAGCTGCGCGAGCAGGTTGGGAGCGGCTTCCGGTGCGTGAGGTCCTGCCTGGCCCCGGGCTGGGGCGTCGCGAGTTCTTGTCCGCTCTGGCTGGGGCCTCAATGTGCGGAGGGGCTGGTCCGGCCATCGGGCTCAGCTTCGGGACGTATGCCCACCAAATGCTCAACTGGGAGGATTCCCTCGAACTGATTGCTCGGACGGGTTACGACGGCGTAGAGATTGCGCTAATCCCCGGCTGGCCGACCGAACCGGCCCGGCTCTCCCTGAGGGATCGGTCCCGACTGCGGGCCATGCTCGTGGAGCACGACTTGGCTGTGCCCGCTTTCCTGGAAAACCTCCGCATCGCTGATCCCTCCCATGCCCCAGGCGAGAATCGAGAGCGCTTGCTGCGTGCCATAGAGCTAGGGAGGCAGATCGTCCCTGGGACGCCTCCGATCTTCGAGACGGTCTTGGGCCGCAAGCCGGACGAGTGGGACGAGGTCAGGCACCAAATGGTCGAGGAAGCCGGCGAGCTCGCGAACGTTGCCGCGCAGGGACGCACCGTGATCTGCTTCAAGCCGCACGTGGCAAACGCCGTCAACGACGTGAACCGGAGCTTGTGGCTGCTGGAGCAGGTGGCAAGCCCGTGGTTTCGCTGCACCTATGACTTCAGCCACCTATGGCTGGCAGGGCTGGAATTGGTCTCGACTATGGAGCAGCTCATCCCGGTCAGCCCTTACGTGCACCTCAAGGACGCCGTAAAGGAAGGGAACAGCCACCGATTCCTGCTGCCCGGGGACGGCGAGACCGATTACGCGGAGCTCTGCTCTCAGCTCTTGCGGCTCGGTTTCGCGGGGTACGCCAACGTCGAGGTCAGCGCTCAGATCCATCGGGAACTGGACTACCAGCCCATACTGACGACCCGGGTGTGTTACGAACGGATGGCCGCCGCGTTCGAGTCGGCAGGCATCTCTAGGCCCTGAGCGCAGCGCGTGTCCAAGAGCTGCAGTAGGTGGCCGCCCTGGGAACGAGCGGCCAACTAGCCTGCGTCGGCAGTCGCCGTCAGCAGCAACTTCCGATCTCTCCGTGCGTGTGCCTAGCTGAAGCGGCGCGCCTTTGGTGGCCATGAGGGCCGCCGGTCCCTTGGTGGCGGAGTCGGGCTCGGCAGCATTTGGAGGAACCTCAGGGAGCGGGACGCTTGCCGGCCCGCGAGGGGACTCTCAAGTGACAGCCGCCCTACCTGCTCCGCACCGTCTACGCGCGGGATCCGTCTAGTCGCGTCTGCGGACCCGATTGCCGCCATCGGCGACGAAGACGTTAGCACGGGCGGTAGGCACGTTGCCGCGAACGTCGCTGCCCACCCAGACTTCGCGGCACGTGCTTCAGCGAGGAGTCAGGCCCTCTCTTCCACCGCAGGCGTAATCACGCCCAGTTCGTGACCGGCAGAGGACTGCTGGCGCGAGAAGTAGGCGAGATGCACTCTGCGAATCGACACCCACGGAATGGGGATGTGGTCTGATCAAGACGGGGAAGCAGCCGTTATGCCATCGCACTCGATGACACGCCGAACATTTCTGGGAGCCACCGGTAGTGCCGTGTACGGGCGGACCGAAGCCCTCGGACAGGCTGGTTCGCGCCCGCCCAACATCGTTTTCCTGATGACGGACAATCACCGCTGGAATCTGCTGGGGTGCGCTGGAAACGACATTATCCAGACTCCCAACATCGACCGGCTCGCAGAGCGCGGTGTTCAGTTCTCGAACACGTTCTGCACCACCTCGATCTGCGCGGCGACCCGTGCCAGCATCCTGACGGGGGAGTACCGCCGGGAACATCGCTACACGTTCACGATGCCGCCGATGAGTGTGCAGCGCATGGACCGCAGCTACCCAGCCCTCCTGAAGGCTGGCGGGTACCGAACTGGTTTCGTCGGGAAGCTAGGGGTCGAGGTGGATCCGCGCGCACCTGCCCGAATGTTCGACTTCTATCGGCGTCGCATCGCCAGCTCAACGCGGAATCCATACTATCGGCGCGCAGTGGACGGCACGGTCAAGCACTTGACCGAGATCAATGGCGACGACGCTGTCGAGTTCATTCGGACAAGCTCCGCGGATCAGCCGTTCTGCCTGTCGGTGAGCTTCAGCGCACCCCACCCCGAAGACGACAACATCGAGCAGTACATCTACGACAAGAGCCATGAAGACCTCTATCGGGATACGGTCATCCCGCCGCCGCCGGTGGCGGATGATGGCTACTTTCGTCAGCTGCCAGGGTTCATCCAAGTCTCGATGAACCGCCAGAGATGGTTCCGCCGGTTCGACACTCCCCAGAAGTACCAGATCATGATGAAGGGGATGTACCGGCTCATCACGGGCGTGGATGTACAGGTGGGCCGAATCGTCGCTGAGCTCGAGCGTCAGGGATTTGCTGACAACACCGTCGTCATCTTCACGGGGGACAACGGGATCATGATCGGTGAGCAGGGGCTCACGGGGATTTGGCTGATGTATGAAGGGTCGATTCGGAAGCCTCTAATCGTCGCCGACCCCCGAATTGACAGATCTCGGCACGGATCGGTCGTGGAGCAAATGGCCCTCAGCTTCGACTGTCCCGTCACTATGCTCGATCTCGCCAATCTCCCCGTGCCGGGCCAAATGCGTGGACGCAGCTTAGTTCCCCTGCTGCGTGGTGAGAACGTCGACTGGCGGGATGACTTCTTCTACGAGCACCTATACGAGCGCGAGACGATTCCGAAGAGCGAAGGCGTGAGAACCGAGAAGTTCAAGTACGTGCGCTACTTCGAGCGCAACCCGGTCTTCGAACAGCTCTTCGACTTAGAAGCAGACCCGGATGAGGTCTCGAACCTGGTTGACGAGCCCACGTTAGCTCCAGTGCTGCATGCGCTTCGCGCCCGCTGCGATGAATTGCGGGACAGCGTTGGGGGACCGTACGTTCGCGGGATGTGAGATGCAGCAATAGGGTCTGGCCGGCCCAGTCACACCTTGGAAGCAAGGCAACGGTTGGGGCGGCCGGCTTGGATCGCACCTTGACGCTCTGCAGGGCAGCGGTGTCCCAAGCGACGATGTCGGCGAAGGTTACTCGGCCGTCCAGTCCGACGCGGATAGCATCGCCGCCGACCGAGCCCGAGCGAAGACGCCGCGAACCTCCAGTCTATCGTTCCGAGGCGTTCGCGGGCTGGGTGCCGAGCGGGACTCGTTCACGGCAGCTGCACGTCCACGCGTTCCGCAATCGTTACGGCCAGGTCTCGGAAGTCGCGATAGCAGGAGCGCACTGCGTTTGCATGGCCGCCAATGGCACCGTCTGCGGACTTCAGTGCAAACATGGGCTTGCGTACCTCCTGAGCCAACGACATGAGGCTGCGATAATGCTTCAGTGTGGCGAGGCATTCTGGCTCGGTATCTGAGGGGGTAGCCTGGCGGGCTCGCGTTGCTTGCATCTCCTGCGTGTAGACATCCGGAATTCGCTTCATCCACCGCGCGTAGGCCTTCACCGGACGGTCAAGGCGAACAGCGTGTTGCATGACGACGTACCCAATTGGCCTCATACTTCCGTCAGGTGTCCGCAGGCTAGAGACGGGATTGCGGTCTTGGCGGTCTAACCATCCTTCTCGCCACTGTTTGAGCGTCGGGCCAAGATTCTTCAAACCTTGCAACGAAAAGAGATCCGGTGCCAGCGGAACGGCGACATAGTCCGTGGCTACTAGCGCGGCCCGGTTCAAAGAACCGAGGTTTGGTCCGACGTCTACGAGCACAAGTTCCGCCTCAGCCTTCGAAGCCGCTGCATCAAGAATTCTCCAAAGAGCAGAGAGCACGCGGAACGCCCTTGGCTTCTTGTCTAGGCAGCTTGGCCATTGGGTCGAGAGTTCGTCCTCGGCCGAAGATAGGCAAAGATCTCCGACAACCAAGTAGGGACCGTGGCTCGTATCTTCCAAATAGGGAACTGTGACATCTCCAGTTCCCTCCAAGAGGGGTTCCAGCGCCCCGTAAACCGTCCTTCGACCGCCTTCCGCTCCCCACAAATCCTCAAGCCGCTCATTCTCAAGGAACAAGCTCGTCAGGTTGGCTTGGGGATCAAGATCTGCGGCTACTACGTTGAGGCCTAAATCGCTGTACATGCATGCCAAGTGGTATACGAGTGAAGTCTTTCCAACACCACCCTTGTTGTTGAAGAACGTAAGGGTCGTCATTGTTTGGGTCTCAAAGTGACCAATACATTGGCGGACGAGAAGGAGAATTCAGGATCCGGGTTTCCGTTCTCAGCAAGTGCCTTCCGTGCTTGCGGAATGCCGAATCCGAACCGCTGAGCGAATCCTAGGTGACACATGGACTCCGCAACCAGAGGATTCCGATAGTCAGTCTGCCCTCTCGCGAAGTTGTCTGGGTTGACCCTGCCATACAGAGAACCAGGGCTCATGATCTCGATGCGGTCGGAGTACCAATAGATCCTCACTGGCGAGTTGGTGCCCTCGTAACTGCGATGCATCACTGCATTTCGCACCAACTGCTGCAGAGCGACTAGAGGGTAGTCTGGGTGTCTAATCTCGGTCAAATGTCCAGCGATTTCCGTTCGGGATGAGATGTTCAATCGCAGAAGCCTGTCCGCATCATGAAGAATCTCTCCCAATCGTCCCTCTAGGCGCTGTTGGTCAAGGATTGGATCCGTGATTTCCTCGCCATCGATGCGCAGGAATTGCACGTACGCTCCCGGAAGCCGACCTAGAGGGTCTCGCCCGACTGCCAACAGGCCTCCCCATGTAGCGCCTCCGCTGGTGACGAGCCGCAACGATCGGAGCTGGTGGTCTGGCGAGCGCTCATTCCTTTCGAGAACTTCCTCCGCTACGGCTCGTGGAATGTACTCCCTACACGCGTAGACGATATCCAAGTCGTCTAGACCGGTCCCGGGGGCTGGCCGCATGTCGAAAGGACGGCTGGCGGCAATAGACCGCTCGGCGAGGCGCAACTCGTCCTCCGGTGTGGCCTGCCGATTGGAAGGGCCGCCCCGCACCCAAACGCGGCCCCGAAACCGAACTGGCGGATGGCGTGACGGCTCGACGTGGATCACAGCGACCTCGCAGTTCTTGATCGCGTGCTTGGAAACGTTCAGTGACGGAAGCGGCTGAAGGTTGCCGTTGTCCTTCAGGCTAGCCAGCTTGAGCAGGAGCTTGTCCGTGACCTTCAGGTCCGCGCAGCTTCCATCGTCCTCAAGGCCCACAATGATTGCGCCGGGCTCCCCGCTGCCTGCGAGATCGTTGGCGAACGCGCAGATGCTCCGGGAGATGGGATCAATGGCTGCGGCCGACCGCTTACACTCCAGATGTTCGGATTCGCCCTTTGCCAAAAGGGCGCTCAACCGGTCCGTGGATCGATTGCGCTTCGTCAGCACCTTGGAGCCTCCGCTGCCTGATCTTACCGGACCCGTTTCATCCTCCCACTATGCAGTCGTGGCAGGCGAGGTCCGACAGCCCGTTCCAATTCCACACTTGCGGTCATGGACCAACTGGCGGTGTCCGCATTTTTTGGCGCGAGCCAGATTCTGAGCGGCAACGGTCCAACATCAACGCTCGCAACTGTTTTGGTAGTGGTGAGTACCACAGAGGTCCTCGCCGAGTTGGGTAGCCCTCGGAGCACCTCTCGCGACGGAGTGGCGAGGGCGCCAACTTGAGCCGCTCCAGTGCGGCGGCACGAGTCGGGCATGAATCCACGCGCCTCGGCGCGCTGGCATTTCGGGAAGCAGGCCTGGCTGAGGGACGTGGACTTGTTCAGCCGCCGTTGAATTCGTAGACCAAGCGCAGGTCGGTGCCCGGATAGACCGTCCCGGTCTCGTTCAGCGCCTGCA
>JAJDWM010000331.1 GCA_022825595.1 Bryobacterales bacterium
GGACACATGCGTGGTTGGAACGACTCGCGATCATCTCTTGACTTCGGCTGAAGCTGGCGCTCGTCCGCGTCAGGGATGATGCGGATCATGTCAAGCTCCTCCTCGGTCGGCGTGGGATTCGCAGCATCCAACGGCGGGAATCCAAAGAGCTCCTCGGCGCCAAAATAGCCGGGTGGCTTGGGAAGTGCGGTGATGAAATCTCTAGGGTAAAGGTCGTCTAGGTTCGTTCCGTCTCCGCTGTACGGACTGATCAGAACATTAGCGAACGGAGTCGCTGTGTATCCCACGTAAGACACTGCCGGAAACCTCGAGAGGAGCTGACGTATATGCCCATTAATGGCCGTCATGTCGAACTCATTGTCCGCGGAATTGACACTGGCTTGATCACACTCGTCGTCGATTACCAACACGCGGAGGCGCTTTAGGGTTACAGGAAGGGTCTCCTGTATCGCTCGCTCTAGTTGTTTCAAAGGCGAAACGTTCTTTTTTACAATGGCGATCTGGGCCTTGTCAGTGTGATGCAGAAAGCCCCCGTGTGGAGGTGCATGGAAATCCCCCTCCTTCGGCGTGAGAACTTGCCACGATGTAGGGCGCCGTTCCACCAGATCCAGAACGAGCCGTGACTGCGTCTGGGACCGCAGTTTGTTTGTCATTCCGGCGAGCACGATGACGGTGTTGTAGCCGGCGTCCAGTGCCTTTGCGATCACCGCGGTCATATTGGCCGTCTTGCCAGACTGGACGTGGCCCACCACGAGGCCACGACACCGAAACTGATCTTCATTCGGGTTGGATAGAAGCGCGACAATCTGGTTCGACGTGTCATCCAACATTTGGATGGAACTCGAATCCCATTTGTATTTGGCTCCTAGATATCCGTGTAAGGCGGGCCAATGGATGTGATGCCCCTGAGGCCCTATGTACCAAACCGACCGAGGGCGGATAATGGAGTAAGTGTGTAGGATCTCAATGTCGTGTTGTCGGGAGACGATCTTGCGAGCGGCCCGGAGGTCTTCTTCCGAAACGACCACACCAAAGTTCTCGATCATGCCTCGGACGCCCTCGACAGCTCCGTCCAGATCGGCAGATCTAGGTAGTGCGTCAAGGATGGCCTGTACGAGCGCGTCAACGCTCGGGTTCGTCATGATGCCCTCCTTGCGGAGATCTTTGGGACGGTTTGTTGGAAGATCAACTCATGTAGACGTGACATCGGTGGTCAGTTGGGAGCCGTCCAGTCCACCCGACATTTGTGGGTGGCCACGGCGTAGATAGTGCCGCCTTTGGGTCGATGTAGCTCTACGTGCCGCGTGCCTGTTTCGACGTTCTTCAATCCTCCGCCACCAGCATCAAGCAAGACCCGATAGACGGCACTGTTGAGATAGGAGGTGTCACGGTCTCGTCGGGGTCCAGATGAACTGAAAGGGACGATTCCCAGGCCGACGACATGTGAAGGCCAAACGGTTTGGCATACGCGCGCTTTAGGCGGCATCGGCAAAGGACATCTCAGACCCTTCGAAGGTGCTTCAATCTTTCCGGCCAGCCGCCAACACCCGCCAAAGTCGGTCCGCGATTTGACGAGCGAGGAAGGGAGGAACGGCATTCCCCACCTGAACGTATTGTTGGGTGCGATTCCCCTTGAAGAGATAGTTGTCCGGAAAAGTCTGGAGTCGAGCCGCCTCGCGGACCGTCAAGCTGCGGCATTGGGCAGGGTCAGGGTGAATGTAGTAGTGCCCATCTTTTGATATGTGACTAGTGACCGTACTCGATGGTGCCTCCCGCAGTTGGACGCGGAAACGGTCGGTAAAGTGATTCTTGACCCAACTCTGGTGCTGTGGTGCTAGAAAACCCGGAAAACTCGATGCCGTCGGAGAGTCGCCCACTGCCTCACCCCACGCCGACACAAACAGATAGCGGCCGATATCGGACGGCATGTGACTGCGAGTCTCATTGTTTCGGAGACAAACCAACCGATCGTCCAGAATCCAGCGTCGCAGATCTACGGGACAGTGCTTGCCGACGCCGATCCTTCGTTTCCGCCACTCCAGGGCGCTCCCGTTCATCCCGGTCAGACATTCCTCTATGACCGTACCGATCGGTCGACCGGAACCGTTGGGCATGGTGCGTGCCCATGAAATAATCTCGTTGGCAGCGCCACGATAGGTCTCCGACCACGCGCCCGCGGAGTCCCTTCCTCGACTCAGGCGGCTGCGCTGCCTTGGCATGCGATCGAGAACGCTCCACGCTGTGCGCGGCACACGGCGCCGAAGTTTCAGGAGGGCACCAGCGCTTGGCGAAGCGATGTCTGAACGGAGGCCCAGGAGAATCACTCGGTGGCGAGCTTGGGGAATCCCGTGATCCTCGGCCCGAACCACAAAGCGCTTCGGATCGGTTCCGTTGCCGCCTCTGTCGATTGGCGACAGCGGATAGAGCACATAACCGGATCCCACGGACTGCAATCGGTGCAGTACATCGCCGAAGACGGCCCGGCCTCGTCTCGAGGAGGAGAGGATCCCCTTCACATTCTCCATGACAAAGGCGAGCGGATTCAAGTTTTCCAACACCTTCACATATTGCCGATAGAGAACCAAGCGTCTGTCCGTGTTCGGATCGTAGTCGCCACGCCCCGAATTCCGGCCGCGACCGACCAACGAATACGCTTGGCACGGCGGCCCGCCGATGAGCACAGTGTTGTCGCCGTACTTGCGGCGGATCTCCTCAAGACGGGCAGACAGGACGCGCATTGACCACGGGCGGCCCAACTCGCGACACAGCACTTCACGCGTGGCGCGCCGCCATTCCTGAGGGAATAGGCTCGCCCATTCCGGTTCCTCCGATTCTCCGTTGAGGAACGCGTAGTACTCGTCCGGAAAGCCTCCCGCGAACTGGCTGAGGAACCTTCGGACGCGAAGTGTTTCGCAGGCAGCCTCGTCTTTCTCGACGGAGACTTCAACTCGGTAGGGGCGACGACCGGTGTCGTCCTCGAAGGATGCGAAACCCTCGCCGAGACCTCCGGCGCCGGCGAAGATGTCAACAACCGCGATCGCCTGCTTCATCGGGATTTCCACCGTGCGGACCCAGTTAGCGCCCAAGACCGGACAGCCAGGTCGGGATTGCGAATAACTGATAGAGAGTAAATCAGTCTGCCATGCCGATGCAAGCGCCATCGGTCGGTTCGATGTGAGAAACTGCCATTTCGGCTCACGGAGCCAAGTATCTTGACGGACATTGTCAGCCCGGCGATTCGTTCACGGATGATGTCGCGAATCCAGGGCAAGGACACCCAACCCGAAATGACGGTCCGTCGAAGACTCCACGCTGCGGGTTTCCGCTACAGACTCCATGTCCGATCTCTGCCTGGTCGTCCGGACCTCATTCTGCCGAAGTACTCGGCGGTGTGCCTCATCCACGGGTGCTACTGGCACCGGCACCCCGGCTGCCCTTATGCGACCACCCCGGCTACGCGTACGGAATTCTGGCAAGAGAAGTTCCGATCGAATGTGGAGCGAGACGGACGGCAGCGCCGACAGCTCCAGAACATGGGTTGGCGAGTAGCCGTAATCTGGGAGTGCGCGCTGAAGCAGAAGGGGGCGGACGCGGCTCTGGCCCACTTCATCCGGTGGCTGCCCACCGATGCTCCGACGGTGGAGATCGGCTAGCAGATCCGGTCCGAAGGTGGGAGTCCGAACCGCCGTCCAAGGCCCGTGCGATGGCATGAACACAGGATCGGCGGTCGTTACGCCATTTCCCGTCGTCCCCCAGAGAGGACGAATCGTGGTGCGCGTCGTTCCCGCAGAGTCACGAGAAGGAGCAACTCGGAGAGTCCGGGCCAGACAACCGGGCCAGACAAACGGACGGGGCTCGACTGATGCGCCTTGGACCTCACAACGCTTCGGTCACGTGGTGGACCCACCCGGCTCGGGTGTAGCCGGGTCTGCCTCGGGGCAATCAGAGTTCTCCTGCTTCCACGCAGCGCCACGTTGCTCATCCATAGCGCCCGCCGGCCCCCCGCCGGCGGCAATGCTGAGTGCTACGATCCGAGGCTGCGGCGTCACGCATCCCTCGAATTCTGGGTGTCACTAGCGCGAGGGCGCGGCACCCTACTTAGCGTATGCACCACATCATCGAATCGCGGCGGGCGGAGATCCGCGCCCTTGCGGAACGTCACGGTTTTGAGGAGGTACGAGTATTCGGGTCCATGGCGCGTGGTGATGCGGACGCACACGAACGCAGTGATGTGGACCTACTCGTAAACCTGCCGGCTGGTCGAACCGGATTGGCGCTAGGCGCGCTCCTGATGGATGTTCAGGATCTATTGGGGCGGCGAGTGGACGTGGTGACCGAGGCGGCGCTTCACCCGGCGCTTCGGGCGCAGGTGCTGAAGGAAGCTCAGATTCTGTAGCGGAGCACGTGGGAACCGACCGGGCGCTGTTGGAACACATCCGCGCCCGCATCGCCCGCATCCGGGAATACACCCAGGATGATCGATCCGTCTTCTACGAGTCCCAGCTTGTTCAGGACGCCGTCCTTCGCAACCTCCACACGATCGCT
The DNA here is from genome assembly GCA_022825595.1 of Bryobacterales bacterium. Classification (GTDB taxonomy): domain Bacteria; phylum Acidobacteriota; class Terriglobia; order Bryobacterales; family UBA6623; genus VXMF01. The sequence continues at coordinate 4,546 of JAJDWM010000331.1, forward strand.
GAGTCCAGTCAACGGCTCAGCGACGGCGCCAGAGCTACAGAGCCCGACATCCCGTGGCGTGCCATAGCGGGTTTTCGCAACATGATCGTGCATGGCTATCTCGGAATCGACCTCGAAGTGATTTGGACCGTCGTCGACCGCGACCTA
>JAJDWM010000556.1 GCA_022825595.1 Bryobacterales bacterium
GTCGGAATCTGCACGCAGTCTATGCCGCGCATGTAGCAGGCGGCCACGAACCCGCCCACGTCACCGGCGATCCCCCCGCCGAACGCCAGGACCGCGCTGCTGCGGTCCGCGCCCGCGGCGTGGAGCCGGTCACAGAGTTCCTCGACGCTCGAGAGCCGCTTACGGGGCTCCCCCAACGGGACCGCCAGCGGCATCCACTCGGCACTCGCCAAGCCACGCTCGAGATGCTGGCCCAGCAGCGCCCAGACCGCATCATCCGCGATCACAAACAGCTTCCGGCGACCGATGACCGCATGCACCAACCGGCCGGCGCGCACGAGCGCGCCTCGTTCGATGTGCACGTCGTAGCGCCCGGCCGGCGTCCTGACCGGCAAGACCTGCATCAGCCCTTCTTGTACCATGTGCCCTGGACCGCGAAGCGCCTTGGGCGCGCCCCGCCAGTCGCTCACCCCCGGCTCCATGCAAACGGACTTCTTGGTGATCGGCGCCGGCGTTGCCGGCCTGAGCGCGGCGATCGAAGCGGCACCCGCCGGGCGCGTGCTGGTCTTGACCAAGGACCGCCTGCGCGAATCGGCCACCGAGTACTCCCAAGGCGGGGTCGCTGTCGCGCTGAGCGACGAGGACGAGGTCGGGCTTCATGAGCAGGACACCCTCGTGGCCGGGGCAGGACTGTGCGACCCGGAAGCCGTGCGCCGTCTTGTGCAGGCCGGCCCGGGCCGCATCCAGCGGCTGATCGAGTGGGGTGCGGAGTTCGACTCAGACGGGGGCAGACTCACCTTCTCGCTCGAGGGTGCCCACAGCGTGAACCGCGTTCTGCACGCGGACGGGGATTCGACCGGGCGCGAGATCGCCCGCACGCTGCTGCGCAAGGCGCAGTCGATCCCGGCGATCAGCTTCCGAAGCTATTCGTCTGTTGTCGAGCTCTTGCGGCGGAACGGCGAGGCATGCGGGGCTGTCGCATGGGACGGCTCTAGGCGCGAGCTGGTGTCGGTTCACGCGCGCGCCGTCCTCTTGGCCACCGGCGGCATCGGCCGGATCTACCGGGAAACCACCAATCCGAACGTGGCCACGGGTGACGGGATTGCGATGGCCTACCGGGCCGGGGCTGTGATCTCGAACATCGAAATGGTGCAGTTCCACCCTACTGCCCTGTTCTTGGAGGGAGCTCCGCGCTTCCTGCTCTCGGAAGCGGTCCGCGGAGAGGGGGCGCTGCTGCGCAACGCGGATATGCAGCGGTTCATGTCGCGCTACCACCCAAGCGAGGAACTGGCGCCTCGGGACGTGGTCTCACGGGCGATCGTGACCGAACTGGGGCGGCTCCGCAGAGGACCGGTCTACCTTGACCTGACCCAGTTCCCGGACGGTTTCGTGCCTAGGCGCTTTCCGCGCGTCTATCGCACTTGTCTCGCGTACGGCGTCGATCTAGAAGCCGTGCCCGTGCCAGTCCACCCGGCGGCGCACTACGCCATGGGGGGAGTCGCGACCACGCTCGAAGGCGAAACGACGCTGCCAGGCCTCTACGCGGCGGGCGAAGTGGCCTGCAATGGCGTGCACGGGGCCAATCGGCTGGCCAGCAACTCACTGCTCGAGGGGCTCGTGTTCGGAGCATCGGCGGGAGAGGCAATGCGGCGCCACGCAGGCGCCACGCTCAAGAAGCCCCCGTTGCCTAGGCAGAAGGCAGCGGCGGCGCTGCCGGGAAACGCGATCGCCATGCTGCGGCGACTGGTGTGGCGCCATGCGGGCATCACACGCTCCGGGCCGGGCCTGCGGGCGGGGCTGGAGCGGCTCGACCTGCTGTCGCCGATGTTCGAGAAGGGGCTTGCGCGCAGCAGCCGGCACGGATTTGAGTGCGACAACATGTACCAGGTCACGCGCCTGATTGCGCGTTGCGCGCTTGCGCGGGAGGAGAGCCGGGGCGGGCACTACCGCCTTGACCATCCGGAGCCAAGGCCCGAATTCCGCAAGCGCTCGCAGATCCGGCGTGGCGGCGAGGTGCGCTTTGCCGAGGTGGGCAGCCCGTTGCCGTGACCCTCACCAGCGCTCCAAGATCCAAACGTTGCGGAACATCACGAAGCTGTGCACGTCGTGGGGCTGGAGCTTGATCGGCCCTGCGGCCGGCCGCCCGGCCGCGAGCTTGCCATTGACGTACACGCCACTGGCATCCCTGAGGGACTCGATGTTCAGGCGGTTCCACTCCTCTGAGTTGGCGAGTCCCTCACGGGCGCGCGGCCCTGCGCACCACAACCGTCCGGCCTGCAACAGTGCGCGACGACGATGCGGAGGTTACGGACCGGCCTGTCGACTCGCGCCGAATGAGCCAACCACATCCTCGCGCTCGAAGACACCCAACGCGCCTGCATGGTTGTCTCCCACAAAGCGGCCTTGGATGTAGTCGCTGCTGCCAACCGGCTTTGCGCCGAATTCACCGCCGGTGACGGGAATGTCGTCCCAAGCCGCAATGCTCCTTGTCGCCAGCAGGGCACCTGTCTCCAAGTCTCTGAAGTAAGCATTCAGTCCTAGGAGCAGAGGAGACGGTATAGGGCTCTCGGGGTTTGGCAG
>JAJDWM010000274.1 GCA_022825595.1 Bryobacterales bacterium
TCCATGCGGAGCTGCTCCTTGTCCTGGTCCACGAGAGCCCAAGGGCCTATTGCCAGAAAGCCCGTCGCAACCACGTGCTCGCGCCGCTGGTCATCGTCGTCGTATGACAGGACATCGCCAGCGACCTGCTCCCGGACAAAGCGATCGTACGGCTTGTCGCTGTTGAAGGAATCGATGACGTAGTCCCGGTAGCGCCAGGCATGCTTCGAAGGGATTCGGCGACCCAATCCGAGGGTGTCGGCATAGCCAGCGAGGTCAAGCCAATGCCGGGCCCAGCGCTCGCCGAACGCCGGCGACGCCAGATAGCGGTCCACGACCCGCTCCAGCGCGTCGGGCGATGGGTCGGAGGCAATGTCCTCGACATCGGAAGCCGACGGGGGTAAACCGGTCAGGTCCAGCGCAATGCGACGCAATAGCGTCGCTCGGTCCGCCCCGCCGACCGGCGCCAGCCCGCGCTGCTCCAACCTCCCCAAGACAAAGCGGTCAATTGGCCCGCGAGGCCACTGGCCGTCGCGAACGTCCGGCTGTGAGGGATCCCGCAGTTCGGTCCAGGCCCAATGCTGGACTGCTGCACCGTCGGACTCCTCTGAGGCCAGCGCTTCTACGGTCGCTCTTTCGGGCCAAGACGCCCCTTGGCGCACCCAAGCAGCCAGATCTTCGACCTGTCGGTCCGTGAGTCGACCGGCCGGCGGCATCGCGACCACGCCTTCCGCATGCCGCACGGCTTGGATGAGCCGACTGGCGTCGGGGTCACCGGCCATGACCGCAGGGCCGGAACGTCCGCCGGCCGAGAGTCCCTCAGCGCTGTCGAGGAGCAGCTCGCCAAACACCGTCGCAGCTCGCTGGCTGTGGCACGCGTAGCAGTGCTGGGCGAGCAGCGGGCGGATTCTTAACTCAAAGAACTCGCCCTTGCGCGGGTCGGGAGTCTGGGCCTGCAGGCACACCACTCCCAAGGCCAGAATCGGAAACGAGCATCGGGACGAGGAGCGCACAGTTCTCCCGGCAGTCCGATTGTACTCCCAGCACGACCATCAACGACGCCGACCACGATGCGAAAGAAAAAGGCCCGCCGGTCACCCGGCGGGCCTCGAAGGTTGCGCTATCGCTGCCGATCAGAATTCGTAGCGGAGCACGAACTGGATCTGCCTGGGATCCAGCTGCAAGCTGAAGATCTTGCCGACGCTGCCAGCCGCCAGCGTGTCGTAGATCCGGTTGCCGGGCTTGCGGAAGTGGGTCTTGTTGAACGCGTTGAAGAACTCACCCCGGAACGTGATCCTCTGTCCTTCCGTCAGCTGGAAGTGCTTGGCGACTGACACGTCCCAAGAGTTGATGCCCTGGGCCTGAACAATGAATGCGCCGGCATTGCCGTACATGTACTGTTGCGGGAACTCGAAGCAGGACACTTGGTACCACTGCTCCGCGGTCTTGGGCCCGTTGTTGGGATCGCAAGTCACGTCGGGACGCTGGTAGGCGCGGCCCACGTTCGCGATGTCCCGACCAGAACGTACATTCACAGGCGGGCCAGTGTTGAAGCGGGTGAAGCCCTCAAGGGCCCAGCCACCCAATACTGCATTGGCAGCCGGGCTCCAGCTACTGCCCCACTTGCGGTCGCGGCCGAACGGGAGATCCCATTGGTAGGCGACCTGGAAGACGTGCTGCAGGTCCCAGCTCGAACGCGACCAGTCGTTCCGGATGTTGAACGGGTCTTGGGTCTTCCACTCGGCGAGCGAGGACTGTTCGTCCATTGCCTTCGACCAGGTGTAGTTCATGCGGAAGCCGAAGCCCCTCCCGAAGCGCTTGTTGAGCTCGACCTGCATCGAGTTGTACTGTCCTGCGAAGCGGTTGAAGCCACCATCAAGGTTGCCGAAGTCGGGCATGTAGCGGCGTGGCTGGATAGCTCCCGGCCCCGGTGTCAGCGGAGTGTTGATGGCCGTATACCCGATCTGCTTCCGGCTTGAGGAACCGACATAGCCGACGTTCAGGGAGAGCTGATCCACAAGCTCGCGCTGGATGAAGAAGTTCCACTGGACCGAATAGGGCGAGCGGTTGGTCGGCTGCTGGGGCCATCCGCCGATCGCTGCCGTTGAGGAGTAGGGCGGACCGGGGTTGTCGGCGAAGAAGGTCGGGCGCGGGGCGTCCGCGGTGATCGTATTGACAGTCGCGACCTGCTGAGGCACATACGGCCAGAATTTCCGCAAGTCCTGCAACTCCTGAACGAATGTCGAGTTGTAGAAGACACCGACGCCCGTTCGGATGACGGTCTTTCTGTCAACCTGATACGCGATCCCCGCGCGCGGCGCGAAGTTGTTCCGGTCCGGGATCATCAGGGACCGAGCCGTGCCCAAGCGACGGGCGGGCTCGCCGCGGTTGCCGGTCTCCGGGTCGACCTCTGGATTGACCGTCGACCACATCAGGCGCCCTAGGTTGCCGGTGACCGGGTTGTCGGTCAACCAAAGGTTCCCAAGCTGGTCCGAGGTGTCGTAAGGCGGTTTGTTGTACTCGTAGCGCATCCCTAGGTTGATGGTCAGATTCGACGTGACGCGCCAGTCGTCCTGCACGAAGAACTGCCAGGCATTGATGCGACCGTTGGTGATCGTCTCGCCCGTAGAGCGCCGGAACTGCCGCGGAAGTCCCAGCAGCATTGAGGCGGTGCTGAAGCCTGAAGTCGCGTCATCAGGATGCGATGTCAGCTCGCCGTTGAACCACAGGTTGCCGTTCATCGGATTCGAAGTGTTGGTGTAGAAGTGGCGGCGGCTGTAGTTGACTCCGAACTTGACCGAATGGCCGCCAACGTGCGTCGCGTAGTTCGAGATGAACTGCCAGACCTTGTCGCCTGTGTTCGTGCCGCCTCCTCCAGCACTGAACTCGCCGTCGGAGCTCATGTTGGGGATCGGGGAGCACAGCACGTCCCGCTGGAACATCTGGATGCCCGTGCGGTCCAGGAAACTGGGGCGATCAATCGCCGAGTTGAGCGTGCAGTTCGGGTTCCACGGGGCGTTGTAGCCGAAGCGGACCTCAAGGATGGATGACGGATTCACCAAGCGCGTCCACTGCCCGGACAAGTTGCGAACGTCAAAGTCGTTCTCCCTTGAAAGGTGGGGGTTGGAGCTTGGCGCGAACTGCGACACGTTCTGGTGGAGGTAACGCACTGAGAATGAGTCCTTCTCACC
>JAJDWM010000707.1 GCA_022825595.1 Bryobacterales bacterium
AGGCGGCCCTTTACCAGAGTGCTTCAGCCCATGTTGTTACCTCCATGACCCGCCCTGGCTGCTACCAACCGGAGCGACAGTTGTCGCGTGGGTTTCGCACCCACTGAAAGAAAGCGCCTTTCCACGGCGCACGTATCTCTAGGTGCTAGGATCTGCTAGCGTCGCTTGATGATCCGGTGATTCCATCAATGCGTCCGAACGTCAATAACCGCACGTTGTTCACTGGGGACAACTTGGACGTGCTCCGGGAATGAACTCCGAGTTCGTTGACTTGATCTACCTGGACCCGCCGTTTAACTCGAATCGCAACTACGCCGCGCCCATCGGCTCTAAGGCTGCCGGGGCTGCCTTCAAGGACACGTGGACGCTCTCGGACGTGGACTTGGCGTGGGTCGGCATCATCGCCGAGCAGCAGCCGAACCTGTCCGCAGTCATCGACGCCGCCGGGATGGCCCACGGCAAGGGCATGAAGTCCTACCTCGTCATGATGGCCGTCCGGCTGCTGGAGATGCGCCGGGTGCTCAAGCCCACCGGCAGCATCTACCTCGACTGCGATCCGACCGCCAGCCATTACCTCAAGATGCTGATGGACTGCGTGTTCGGACCGACGGGGTTTCGGTCGGAGATTGCATGGAAGGATCCACGACGTTCTGCTCTTCTGCACGAAGACCGACGATTGGCACTGGAATGCCGTCTACACGGAATACGACCGGGAATACGTAGAGCACTTCTACCGATTCGTTGAGCGCAAGACTGGACGCCGCTACCAGCAGGACAATCTCACCGCAGCCAAGCCGGGGGGCGACACCTCCTACGAGTGGAGGATCAAACGGCCGGAGGGCGAGGGATGGGTGGCCGACCTGAACGACGAGTGGGAGAACCCGGTTCCGGGATGGGAATACAAGGGCGTCCATGCGAACCAAATCCGCTATTGGGCGTATTCGCGGGAAAAGATGCGCGAATTCGCTATTTCCGGGAGGCTCGATTAGGCAAGGACCGGGATGCCGAGATACAAGCGATACCTCGACGAGATGCCGGGGGTCCCCCTGCAGGACATCTGGACGGACTTTCGCCCGGCAGGGAGGGGTGAGCGCCTCGGCTACCCAACGCAGAAGCCGCTCGCACTGCTGGACCGCATCATTCGGGCGTCGTCGAACGAGGGAGATGTTGTACTGAATCCCTACTGTGACTCGCGCTGGTACCAGCGAAATCGCTCGGTAGGCAATGGATCGGGATTGACCTGTCGAGACTCGCATCCAATCTGGTCGTATCTCGGCTCCAGAATGCTGCGGATGCAGGGGCGTTGATATCCGGGAGCATGCTCCCCGATGTCTACCATCGCACGGACGTGCCGATGCGCACAGGCGTGGGCAAGGTGCCGCCGTACAAGACGCACCGCCACACACTCTACGGACAGCAGGAGGGGCATTGCGCTGGCTGCAAACACCACTTCCCGTTCCGCAACCTGACCACGGATCACATCGTGGCGCGGTCGAAGTGCGGCACGGACGACTTGGATAACCTGCAACTCCTCTGCGGAGCGTGCAACTCAATGAAGGGAACGATGCACCAAGCCGCGTTCTTGGCGCGGCTAAAGAGGGCGGGGATCGGCCAATAGGCAAAGAAGGGGGCCCAAGGTAGGGCAGCCCCGCCGTCGCTCTTGCCCCACCTGCGGGATGTCGGTGCGTGATGGGCGCTAGTATGCTACGATGGCCAGCCAACGTTCGGAGGCGGACCCGGCATGCTGGGCCGCCCGCTGAATAGGCCGTTGACCTAGGCAGGGGTAGCTGCCCGATGCCTACGGCTAACAGGCGGGACTCTCGGTGTCTCTGAGCGTTGCAACGGCCCGGCACCATCGGCTGGGCGCAGGAAAAACGGAGGCACAATGAAACACACATGCACACTTACGCTGGCCGCGTTGCTATGGACGAACATCGCCGCGGGCCAATCCGATGAAGACCAGCTGCTAGCCGAGCTTGAGCTTGACGCAATGCAAGCCGCCCAGGCGGAGCAATTCGCCAACGATCTCGACGATATCGTGGATCCGCTCGCCTTGGAATACCTGCAGAAAGGCTGGCAGCAGCTTCGTGAGCAGCGCGGCGACTCGCCAAATGCGGAGACGGTCGCCATGCTCACCGCCGACCGCGCATCGTTGGCCAGCGCGATCTTCGAGGCGGAAGCGGATTACCGCAGGAGATTCCGGGGGATCCTGCGCGGGACTCAGATCTTGAAGCTAAACGAGATCGAGCGAGCGGCCCCGTTGGCCGCCGCTGTGCGGGGGGCGGTAACCATGGGTCTGGTCCCGGTCCCGGACGACGACGATTACTTCGAATACTTGAGACGGGTCCAGCCGTACGAAGTCTTGGTAAGAAGGACGGTCGATCTTCCGCTCGAGACGCCGCCCACGGGGCCGGAAGCTCCGGTCGAGGATGACTACGAGCGCCTGTCCGACTGGACCGTAGAGAGCGGACGCGTTCGGTTCCAGTTCTTCAGCGCCGGACAGTGCATCGCGCTCGGCGGGTCCATCAACGGTGTTACTTACGCGATCCATACTTCGAAGTGGCAGCGCCGGGCGAATGCTGACAGCCCATGGACGGACGTTCCCGACACGGTTAAGGAGGGCGCCATCTGCTCCTACACGCCCGACTCGACCGGTGAATACCGCGGTGTGGCCGAGATCTCGATCGACGGGGTCCGGGGCAGGTACGCCACCAACAACACGCTGACCTATCCATGAGAATTGTCCCGGGACGGCGGCGCTGGCTTGTCACCCGCCAACACCACCTGCAGCCCAAGACCCGCTCAAGGCGCTCCGGTACGCTCGAGGCCAACTTGACGGCCCCCGCTAAGATCTCAGGCTACGAAGGCCGCTGCGGTCGCCGACCAGACTCTGGAAGTACGACGCCTCCCGCCCAGCACAGGCATATCGTCCAGTTGGCCGACCACATCCAATTCCCAGCGATGGTTTCAGAGGCCAAACTCCCGGTACCCGCGCCGGACCAACTCACCGAAGGCCGAGAAGATCTCCTCGGCCTTCAAACCCTCGATTCCCCGCGGGTCGACTCGACGCTGGGCGTCCGTAAGGACTCGTGTGAAACACCTCAGCCGGCGATGTGGGTGTAGGGATGGCTTCGGGAGTGGCGGCCTTTGGGAGGCCGACTTAGCCGAGCTGCTTGGCAGTTCTCGTGACATAGCTCAAGTTGCGTTGGGGGTGGCGCTCCTCACAGGCCTACTGGCCCTCGTCAGAGCAGTTTTGGCTCCACATGAGGATGCGGCAGATCAGGATCGCGGATTCCGGATGCTTGTTCCAGAAAATCTGGCCGCTCAAATTCCAGAAATCATGCCGGTTCGGCTGATCCGGACTCCGGCCGTCTTGCCGTATCCTCGCGACCCGGGGGTACGCGACTGGGCTCCCGAGATCGGGAGGAGTGTTTATTCGGACAGGAAGCGCGAGGATGTCCGCTTGTTGCTGGCGGCGTCTGTCCCGTCAGGGCGGATCGCCAAGCGGACGCGAACCCCGCTGCGCACGATCCGTCGCATCGCCCGCGACCTGTCCGAGCCTGCTGCGCCAGCCGCGAGGGCCGCTTCGTCGAGGCCCTCAATGCCTATGTGCGGCCCACCTTGCTGGTGGTCGACGAACTCGGCTACGTCAGCTACGGCCCGACGCCACCAATGTCCTCTGCTAGGTCGTCACCACCAACAAGCCGATCAAGGACTGGGTGGCCGTCCTGCACGACTACGACCTGCCCGAGGCCATCTTCGAGCGCGGACGCATGATCTACTTGGAGGGGCCTTCCATGCGCACGCGCCACCTGACCGGGACTGACTATGAACGCGGACCGCCGCCCCGCCTGCCCTGCCGCGTCTGCTAGCACCGGCCCGCCGTTCCCAACCTCGCCGGTCCGGGCAGCTCCGCGCTCCGAGCCCGTCCTGACCACTGCCTGAACCACGCGCAGTCCCGCGCGGGAGGGTGGCGCCGCAGTTTCGCCGGACCAAGGGTCGAGCTTTCCTGCCGACAGCGACATGCGCCCCAGATCCCACCCCGCACCTGCCATTCCGGACAGATCAGGATTTCCGGAAATCACTGACCACAATTCTGCGAATCCACACGCGCCAAGCGAAGGATTGCATTCCCCGCCGAATCGGAGAATAGTCGCACATTGTCCTGAAGCGCAACATCCAACCCACGGGCCACGCCCTGTACACGTCAACAGGGCACTGGCGTGCCCGAACGGCTCGCAACTAGGCCCCGGAGCAATTCAGTCCTACCGCCAGGGGAAGCCGCGCACCTCCGGCCGGCGTCTGCCGGAGGCTTCCCGAGGCCGTCCGCCGGGACTCGGGTATTTCATGCTCGGGCATCTCCGCGCGGCTGTTCGGCGCGGTCGGTGCGCTTGGCCTGGGAATTGGTGACGGCGCCGGAGCCTGCGCCTTTGGGGCGGGCGGGCATGGAGCCGGACTTCCAGCGACCGGTCTGCATGACGTCAGCCGGTGAAGCGCCGGCGAATCTGGTCGCCCAAAACGCCGAATACCAGATCGCTGGGAGGCTTCTAGCAGTCAGGCAGGCCGCAATCGCAGTTCGGCGCATCAGCAGGTGCCAGCAAGGCAGCGGAAGCGAAGCGCAGCAGAATCGCGCAACTCAAGATTTGCAAGCTTCAATACTTGATTTACAAGAATTTTACCTTTAGCCTGAGGCGTATGCCATCGATCACTGCGAAGCTCCTGCTCCTGGGCGGCATGGCCCTAGCGGTTCTGCCGGAACCGGCGGCGGCGCTCGAACAGACCTGCAGGGGGTGCTTTGAGGCCTGCTGCAAGACGCACGAATGCAAGTCTGAGTCCGAATCCGGCGTCTGCACCCTGAGCGATTGCTACGTGAACTCCTGTCCAGCGTGCATTGGCCGCCCCTCGACACGAGGCTCGCTGCGGGACGAGCTGGGTGCTTGGATCCCGCTGCTCAGAATGCCACCCCTCATCGTGCCCAGGAATCACGGAGTTAGCGGAAGGCCACCGCTCGTTCTCAAGCAGGGGCAGGTGTTCGTGGACGGAGTCGAGGTTGTGGGTAAAGGCAGGGCTGGAAGGCGGAGAAAGGGAAACGCGAGGAGGAACAAGCCATGATGAGGTTTTGGAAGAAGGTCGCAGTCGCGACCCTGCTGTTCGCAGGAGCTGCAAGTGCTGGAACGTACACCCGTTCGGGAGATTGCCTCCGGGACGATAATGAGATCTCGCGATAAGGCCCTGCAATTACGCCGAACATGCAGTTCCCTCCCCCTTGCCCGCTGCTCAGGGATCCGCACGACACCGGGACGTGGACCGTCTGCTGCTCAAGATATTTCCGCCCACATGCCGTGCGTGCAACAGGCGATGCTGGCTTGGCTGAGGACGTGCTCCACGAATCTTGGGACAAGATTTTGCGCGGTATCCTTACCTTCCGGGGAGGTCCGACGGCCGACCGTTGGGTGCGCCGTATTGTCTCAAACTCAAACAGCGCCGCGGATGCCCGGCGACAGATCCAGCGTCGCCCCGAAATCGGACTTGATCACACACGGGCGATGGTGGATTCGGGCGCGAGTCCTGAGACCTGCGCAGGCGACCGCGCGCTGTTGCGCGTCTTGCGTGAGACGGTGACGCTGCTGCCGGAGTAGTATCGACAGGTGATCGATCTGGGCTGTGATCGGGAACTTTCACTGCAGAGACGGCCGAACGTCTGTCGATTTCCCGGTCCAACGCAGCTACTCGCTCGCACCACGCACTCCATCTGCTCAAGGATCGCTTCGCGGCTCGCATCGGGCACCTGTGACAGGCATCGTAACGGCCCGGTAACGAAAGATCACATCTAGGCACGCGTCGCGCGCCGTGCGGACGGGTCGTCCTTGGGAAGGAAGCGGTCTGGGTGCCGCCGCAAGGCGCGACAGCGGGTCCAGCATCCCCGCCCTCCTTCCTGCGAGGCTCTGGATGGCAGTCCGCGGGCCAAGGGCCGGCGTTCGGAAAGCAGCGGGCCGAACTGTTGGTCCAGCTGAGGGTCCCGGTGTTCGGCCCGCAGCCACGTCGTGAACCGGTCTTCGGGCATGTGTCGCGGCGTTCGGCGCGGAAGCTGTCACCTAGACTCCATTGGGCCAGACAGGCTCTCGGAGGCCCCGACCCCGGACCAGGGGCAATGTCGAGGCCCACGCAGACTGAGAAGAACGGTGCCCCTGATGCCCGATTAATCCGTCACGCAACATCCAGCCGCAAACTGCAGTATTGGGTGATCCCGCCGCAGGCGGACGCCGAATTCGCAGCCAACAATAAAGGCCGACCAATATGGTGCAGAGAGGCTACTGTCAGAAGCCTTG
>JAJDWM010000763.1 GCA_022825595.1 Bryobacterales bacterium
GCCTACAAATCGCAACTCTGTTCCTGCCTCAATCCCCATTTCGTCGAAGTTGAAGTTGGGCCGTCGCCGATCGGCGCGTTCGCGTGCAGCCCTATCGGTCTCCGTTAGGCCGCTGTCACGGTCATCCGCCGCCTGCACCCGATCAGTGACGTCTTCCCCTAGTAACCGCATAATCGGCACGATTTGTTCCGGCTCGACTTCGAAGAACTCGCGGGCTGGGTTCAGTCGGTGGGGCTCGAATGCTTTGTGAAGCGCTTGTTCGACCTCCGCGGCACCCTGCTCCGGCTCTACGGCCACTACACACTTGAACGGCACGGGGACACCCGTCGTGTACAGCTGTGACAAGCGTACGTCTGTTTCTTGTTCTGTCTTCCCAATCTTAATGAGACCTGGCATAGCCGGATTCCGAGCAGCATAGACAATGGACATAGGGTGTCGAAGCTAGAGAGATATCGAAAGCAGTGCGAGAGAATCTCCCTTGGGAGGCTCAAGTATACCCTAATGTGACTGGTAGGACACGCCGCAGTAATCACGAAACGGCCGTAGCCAAGGGCTCGGCCTGCGAATCGTAAATCCAGGCACGCGGTACGCACTGAGGCGGCGACCGCACGGCGCTCCGACATCGCGCGGCGCGAGGCCCAAAGGGTGGAAGCCAGCCGAACGCACGTGGGCCTTGGTGGATCGAAGAGGCGGGATCGCGCATCGCCAGCCCCTACCCGGGACTCGCTAAGCATGGCCCAAAGAGTAGGCTGGCCTTTGGCTCTTGGCAGGTTACGGGTCGGGAGCCAGCTTCTCAGCAGAGCGACTCAGCCACTAGCTGGTCACTCGCCGCGCAGATCGTAGCACAGCAGCCTAGGGCCGCTCGGAGGGTCGATGGACCTAGAGTTCTGGCTGACGTACAGCAAACCTCTGCTGACTACGGGCGGGCTCCAAGTCTCTCGTGCTAAGAAGAGTCGGGATCGGCTCAAGACGTTGGGACCGTCGGGGGATAGGTCCAACCACATCAGGTGTCCGTGCTCCCCAAGTGCCAAGAACGCACCATCTACCTTGAGCAGGTTCCCCCGGTAGGGGCTCGCATAGATCTGCCTGGACGTTCCCTGAAGCTGAACTGTCTCCCGCCACTCCAGTGCCTCGCTCCAGACCGTCTGCCCCGTCTCGGCATTGACGCACGTCAACTTGGCGTCGGGCTCGTTCCGGCCAGAGAAGGCATAGTAGTGCCCTTCGTGAAACACGGCTGTCGTCCAGTGCAGGTCAAAGTCCGGGTTCTCCCACAGCTTTGAGTACCCGCCGTCCTCGTGCACGCGCAGGAGCGCAGCTCCTGTGCGGTAGGTCGCTGAGACCAGCACACGATCTCCCGTCACCACGGGACAGGAGGCGTTGACGGACTCGTAGCTTCGGCTCCGCCACGGAAAGCGAAAGTCCAGCTTGCCGTCATTCGGATTGATCGACAGTAGTCCGCCGGATGGGGGGCTGCTCTCGGCCCCGGCGAGGACGAAGAGCCGCTGCCGCCCATGAATGCGCGCGGTCACTGGAGTGGCGTAGCTGGCTCCCCACTGGTCTCCGGTGGCCCACCGCAGGCGGCCCGTGCGTTTGTCGAAGGCGGCCACTTCCGGACCTCCCGGCGCTCCGACGTTGAGAACCAGCAGGTTGCCGACGATCACAGGCGTTGTCGCCACCCCGAAGAAGTCTTGAGGGACGGAGAATTCGCTCGCGATGTCGCGCTTCCAGACCAGCTGGCCTGTCTCAAGGGTGAGGCAGTGTAGCTTGCCCTGGGCCCCGTATGTGTAGACGTGCCCTTCGTTGATGACGGGACTGGAGCGGGGGCCGTTGTTGTAGCCGTAGCGGTCTTCGAAGTCGGTCGCGTAACGGTAGTTCCAGTAGCGCTCCCCTGTCGAGGGCTTCAGGCATTCAACTACCTCCTGAGAGCCAACTCTGTGCATGTACACCAAATAGGCGCCCTGGATCGACGGCGAACTGTAACCCGTACCCTTGGCCAGTTCCCATAGCAACCGGGGGCCGGTAGAGCCGAAGTCCCGCAGAAGCATGGTCTCCCGCGAGACGGGTTCGCCGCGGACGCCCAGAAAGCCGGGCCAGTCCTCTGTAACGGCCCCATCAGGGAGCGCTCTTGGGCTACGGTGGCGGGTCACCTCCGGATGGCGCTCGGCCTCAGCGGCAGGGCCGTCCTTCGGCTGGTGAACCTTGGGCGGGCTGGGGTCCTCGGCGTCTGGCGCACCGAGCAGACCGGCCGAAACAAGCAGGACTGCAGCCCGCGCAAACTGCAAGCCAAGATCTTCTCACACCTTGCCAAGCCGGATGGAAGCGTCCGTCGGAACCATCCGCGGTCTAAGACCAGCCTTCTTCGGATACTCTTCGCCCGCTGCCACGATACCGTCCGAGAGTTGCTGCGTTCTAGACCGGCCATGAATCCCTCGGGGTTCGTGCCGCAGCCGCCCAGGCGAGGCACTCACGGCTGTAGACCCACGGTCCATGCGCACCCGCCGTTTGGAAGGACTCAAACACAAGAGCTAGATCCGGCCCGCGCCAACCCGCGCCTGCAAGCCACATTGAGTCACTCCCGATCCCGCCTCGCGTTGCCTCCGAAATCACCGGGCGGCATCTCGCGACTCCGCAATCCAACTGGCCCGACCCCGACCCGCCAGCACTCTGGGAGCCCACTAAGGCGGAGATTGAGCGACACCCTGGTTGCGCCTGGTCCCTTAAGGAACAAGCCCGATACGGAGGGCCGCTCTCGGGCTCTGGATTGTCCCTGAGTGGTCAATGAGCACTTAAGAAGTGCGGCCGAACACGATCTTCTCCCGGCGAAACTGGTGCGCGGTCACGGCCAGGAACAAGACAGCCGCGGCCACCGTAGCAGCTGAGGCGATCACGAGCGAAAGTGGCTCGGGGTTCTTGCCCTCCAAGACCTCGGTGAGCAGGATGTGCTGGCCAAGCAGCGGTACGGCAAGCTTCCACGGCGCTGGCTCGATTGGAGACCCCACCGACAACATCATCGGGAGCATCGGTGCCAAGACCAGGAAGGAGGCGTAGGTCTGGGCTTCCTTGTATGACCGGGCAAGTGTCGAAACGGACAGCAGAAGCGCAGAGCCGAACATTGCCAGCGGAAGCACGGCAGCAAGCATGCTCCCGAATTCCGGCAGGCCGACGTCGAGGTCAATTCCGACTCGCTGCATAGGGGAACGGTCGAGCACGATCATCAGCATTCCGGCTGTCATCACTAGGCTCGCCCCTGCGAACGAAAACGAAGCCAGCCATTTGCCACCCACAATCGATAGACGGGGCACCGGATTGAGTAGGAGCGGCTCCAAGGATAGGCGCTCCCTCTCACCTGCCGTCGAGTCGATCGCAATTTGCTGGCCGCCTACGAAGGCGATCACGAGCAGGAGGATCGGAATGAACATGAACGCTACCGCCGCCTGTTCTTGGCTGCTCGCAAGCTCGATCGTCTCGACAGGCAAGGGACGCATCAGCTCCGGACTGACTCCGCGGGCAATCAGCCGCTGGGCGGAGACCTGCTGGGCATATGCCCGGATGAGAGACCGAAGGCGTCCAGCGGCCAGCCGGGCCCCCGTTTCGGAGCTATCGACGACGATCTCAAGTTCTGCTGATCGCGCCTCCTCGAACCTCGTGCCGAAGTCCTCCGGCACGACCAGCACGAAATCGTGCTCGCCTTCGCGCACGGCGAGGCGAGGCTCGCGTATGCCGGTCTCGATCTCGACGCCCCATTGCTGGTCTAGCCAGTCGATCAGCGCCTGCGCTTGCTCGGCTCCGGCCACGGGCACTTTGATTCTTCTCGCCTGCTCAATCTCGTCGGAGAGGGCGTCGAAGCTGAACAAGATCAGGAGGGGAATGATCGCTAGGGGCACGAGGGCGGATAGGATAGAGCGCCGGTCTCGCAGGCCATCGATCAACT
>JAJDWM010000041.1 GCA_022825595.1 Bryobacterales bacterium
CCTGCCCCCGGACAAAGCGGTGGAGGAGGCGGTGGCGGCCAGAATTCGCCCATGCCGGCCAGCCGCGGCAGGCTCCCGCGCTTCTCTCTGGAGCCACAGCTGGCGCCGCCGACGCCGATCATCCGCAATCCGGATCCAGAACTGTCGGTTGAACCCACCGTCAGGGTGCCTCCAGAGATCAGCATGCCGCAGGTCGATCTGGCAGTGTTCGGCGATCCGTTCGGCGCTGACGGGCCACCCTCTGCAGGTCCGGGAACGGGCGGGGGCATCGGCTCCGGGCGCGGCACGGGCGTCGGCTCGGGTACCGGCTCGGGTGTCGGGCCAGGCAGCGGCGGCGGCATAGGCGGGGGCGTCTTCCGCATAGGCGGGGGTGTGACGAGCCCAAGGCTCCTGTCGAAAGTGGAGCCGGAATACTCCGAGGAGGCGCGCAAGGCCAAGTACCAAGGCACGGTGATGCTCGCTGTCGAGGTCTGGGAAGACGGCATTGCGCACAACATTCGTGTGGTGCGCAGCTTGGGCTTGGGCCTCGACGAGAAGGCCGT
This sequence comes from Bryobacterales bacterium, assembly GCA_022825595.1. GTDB lineage: Bacteria > Acidobacteriota > Terriglobia > Bryobacterales > UBA6623 > VXMF01. The sequence continues at coordinate 543 of JAJDWM010000041.1, forward strand.
CGAGGCCGTCCGCAAGTGGCGATTCCTGCCCGGAAAGAAGGACGGCAAGCCCGTGCGCGTTGCGGCCCAGATCCAAGTCAGCTTCCGGCTGCTGTAGCAAAGCGCACACCGGAGAGCGGGGGAAGGAGCGTTCCTTGGAGCAGAGAGATAGATCCCCGCGATTCGGGCCGGTCTCGTCGAGTCTCGGAGTCAACCGCCCCAAGCCGCGCGCGGAAGGTCTCCGCAGACGCGAATTCCTGGGTGTCGCAGCAGCAGCGGCAACCGCGTCGGGACGGGCCGCTCAGCAGCCCAACGTGCTCTTCGTGTTGGCGGATCAGTGGCGGGGCAGCGCCTTCGGTTTTGGCTCCGACGAGGTCGTCCGCACGCCGAACTTCGACTCTCTGGCTGCACAGGGCGCCAACTGGCCGCGCGCGTACGCGGCAAACCCGGTCTGCACGCCGAACCGCGCGTGCATCCTCACGGGACGGCACTCCCACCAGACCGGAATGATCAAGAACGATATCCAGCTCCCTCCGGATGAAGTGTGCTGGCCGCAGATCCTGCGAGAGGCGGGCTACGCGACGCACTACGTGGGCAAGTGGCACTTGGACGGACCTCCCAAGCCGGGCTACGTGCCGCCCGGATGGCGCCGCCGCGGCTTCGGCACCTTCGAAGGCTTCAACCGTGGGCACGTCTACCACAAGCCGTGGGGCTTCGACAACGACGGAGTGCCGCTGGCCGAGATGGTCCAGGAAGCAGACCGATACTACGAGCCCGCCCTGCAGACGGACCTGGCGATCCGGTTCATGCGTGCCAACCGCGACCGTCCGTTCGCATGCTTCGTGTCGTGGGGGCCACCGCACACGCCCTTCCGGCCTCCGCCCGACTTCGACCGCTACAAGTCCGATGATGTCGTGCTACGCGCGAATGTTCCCGCCGAGCATGAAAAGCAGGCAAGGAAGGATCTGGCCGGCTACTACGGGCTGTGCGAATCCCTGGACCACCAGATGGGGAGGCTGTCGGACTTCTTGGATGAGTCCGGGCTGGCTAACAAGACTCTGGTGATATTCACCTCGGACCACGGGGAGCTGGCCGGCTCGCACGGCAAGTACCGCAAGGGCCAGCCGGAGAATGAGTCGCTTCAGGTGCCCCTGCTGATGCGCCTTCCGGGCACAATCGCCCAGAATACGGAGCCGTCCACACTCGCCAGCTCCATCGACCTGATGCCGACGCTTCTGTCGCTGTGCGGACTCGATGCGCCGGATGCTTGCGCCGGCGTCGACCTCTCTGGAGCGCTCGTGCCCAGCAGCGGAACGCCGACGGTCGAATCAATCTACTGCGAGGGTCGGGTGTCCTCGGCTCCAGGCGCTCCTCCAAGTAGGAACAGCCCTGTGAATGGGCCCTGGAGGAGCATCGTGACGAATCGCTACAAGCTGACGGTCCGAGACGACCCGTCCAACGTGGAATCGCTATACGACGTGCAGGAGGATCCGCTGGAACTGCGAAACCTGGCGTCTTCCCGGGAGCGACGGCGGCTTGCGGCAGACCTGCTCGCCGAACTGCGCGAATGGGGGGCACGCACGGAAGACCCATTCCCCTCCAAACCTCGTAGAGCACGGGAGTCTTACGAACCGGACCACCTCTGACCGCCAGACAGGGCATCTCGCTTCTCGCCGATGACCTGCCCAAGCTCGGGCCATACCGCGATTGACGAAATGCCTCTCAGTGGGCGTTCGCAAGCCTCAGCGGGGTGCGCGAAAGCTCCTAAGACGTGGCGTTGCCATAGTCCGGGCGCTTCCTAGTGGGACTACGTCCAGTTCGGTGAATCTCTCGAACAGGAGGCCCCCCAGAGGAACTTCATTTCTCTGCCCCTAGGTCCTTGCGTTCTGGCTTCGCTGGACGGATGACTCCACGTCCCGCAAGGGCGATCAAGAGCTGGTCGAACTTCTCGTCCACCGTGTCGATCTTAGTCTCAATCCGGTCCATCTTAGCTTCGACCCGGTCCATCCTAGCTTCGATCCGCTCCGCAAGCCGGTCCATTCGATGCTCCAGCGCATTCATACGCTCAGTGAGCGTGAGCGTCATGGATCCGTTAGAAACCACGAACACAGAGACAAGACCTACATAAGAAGCCCATGCCTTGACTGTTTCGCGCATCGCTTGTTCCAGCATCATACTGCAATCCTCATTCCGCGAGGGACGACAAGGGGGCTGCTCTCTCGCTGGGCCCGCCCGAACTGCCAGACGCCGTTTGGCATGCAGGAGATTCCCTCCTCACCCCAGATCCGCAACATCCTAGACCGTCTCCCGGTGAGCTTCGTGCCCCGGTTCCTGCGCATCCTGTCTGCCTGCGCAGCCAGCCGATCTCCCTCGAACCCTTCCTGCGCCTCGGCGACCGCGTCCTGGTCGTTCTCCACGGAATCGAGTTCCACCATTCCCGCAAGGTCCATTGCGCGCTGTGCTCTTGTCGCCATACCGGCAAGGGCAAGATCGCTCAGTACTTGGACGCCGGCGCCGATTTCCTGTTTGTCGTCAACCCCGGCTCGCAGCCGCCGCTGTTCGCAGCCGGAACGGGCGCCGCCGCCAGCAGCGCTTTGGCCGCTGCGTGTCCGGCGTGCGCCTGCGCAACAGACGTGACGCTGTCAGGGGAGCCTAGATCGAGATGCGCATCCGCCAGCACGAGCCCGACGGAAGCTGGGAACAGACGTACTGCAACACCTACCCCGCGAGCCTCGAAGTGACCGCCATGACCGCCGAGGAGGGCGCGCTGGAAAGTCGAGAATGAGTGCTTCAACTGCATCGCCTGCCACCGACAGAACGTCCAGCACAATTTCGGCATGGCAAGGACGCTCTGGCGAATCTGCTCGCGACGCTGAACCTGCTGGTCTTCGCGCTGCAGACAGCGCTCGACTGCCTGCGGGGCCAGTGGCAGCAGTGCCGCGAGTACCTGCAGACGCGCAGCAAATTCGTTTCCAAGCTACGCTTCTTCACGGAGGAATTCGCCCTCCGCAATTGGCCCGGCCTGCCGGACACGATGCTGCACCGGCGAGCGCCACCAACTTGGCAATGGGGAACCAGCCCATCCTGAGCATTCGCAGTACCCATTGGCACTCTGCTGCGAGGGTCAGCAGCATCAGTGTGCCCAGTGCCCGAAGATCCCATCGAACAGAGTGCCGAGGAACGGTGCGAGTGCCTCAACCTGCCAGCAAGGCACCTCGAGATGCGCGTGCCGCGACGACCTGACTCAGCACCTCGCGCAGCAACAGCACACATCCCGAGCCGCATGGACCGAGCCACCCACTAAGTCTGGAACTGCTGGTGTCAAGTCAGCCTCGCAAGTCCCATCGCGTAGGCCACCTGTACCCGCAAGTGGCGGTGCGGACCGCCTGACGACAGCAGCATCAAACTGAGGACGGGCCGTGGCCACTCCGAACCGTTCCTTGACCCTTCCCGCTACACCTCGATCATCCCGCCAATGGGAATACTGAGGCTGTCTCGACGGTGGGAGAAGCCGATCTCAACCAGCGGATGGCTCTGGTATAGTCCCGGAGGAATGAAACCCCTTACTCACACACGCCGAGCGTTCGGGGCCGCCG
>JAJDWM010000121.1 GCA_022825595.1 Bryobacterales bacterium
CTTGGAAGTACTGCGCCCCCTCCCATCTCATCTCTCCGCCCGTCACCCTCGGATCGCCGGTCCCAGCGAGGTACTGCTCCAGGCGCGCCGCCAAGTCCTGCCTAGCCGCAGCATAGGCGCTTTCCGCTGCGACGTTGTTCATCTGGTGAGGGTCCGAATCCAGATCGTAGAGTTCCTCCGCTGGCCGCTTGGCGAAAGCAATCTCGAACAGCTCGCGCACCGGGGGCTCGTCCGGCCGCTGCAGCAGATGCATCTTTGTCGGGGAGGGGTAGTGCAGCATATGGGCGTCTACATCCCCGAAGAGTGGCGGGTCACCGGCGGGCCAGCGATCGGGGGCGTAGTTGCGGATGTATAGGTGCTCGCGAGTGCGGATCGCCCTGGCCGGATAGCCTAGGCCCCCCATGCGCACGAACGCATGGCGCTCCCGCGCCGTCACTACGAACGACCGCTCCTGGTCCAAGACGCCCTCCTCATCGGATTCCAGAATCGGGACGAGGCTCGTGGCGGTCATTTCTTCGGGCACAGGCAGGCCGGCCAGCTCAAGGATCGTGGGGGCAAAGTCCGCGAGGCTGACGAAGTCATCGACCACACGACCCCCCAGGAATCGCCCTGGCGCCGAGATCACCAGCGGCACACGAGTGCCGGCGTCATACAGGTTCGCCAAGCCCCGAGGCATCTGCCAGCCGTTGTCGCTGGCGACGATAACCACCGTGCCCTGTTCCGCTCCGTATTCGGAGAGCAGCGCCAGTAGCCCACCGACATCACGGTCGAACCGCTCCACCTCCGCGTAGTAGTCCGCGATGTCCCCGCGGACAGCCGGGACGTCCGGGAGGTAGGGCGGGACCTGGATGGACTCAAGGTCGATCCTTTCCCCTTGCCCTCTGTCTCCCGCATATGGCCTGTGAGGGTCTCTCGAGCTGAACCAGTAGCAGAACGGCTGACCGCGCTCGACCTGGTTGTAGAACTCCTCGAACGAACCGAACTTTTCCCCGGCAGGGTTGCGGCTCCAGCCCCCGGCCTCGTAGCTTCCGGGACCCCAGCCCTTGCCTTCGAATCCCACGAGATAGCCGGCATCCTCGAGCAGATCGGTGTAGACAGGGAATCGGTTCGGCAGGGTGCCCCACAGGTTGGCGCCCTCTTCCAATCGCCAGATGTCCTGGCCTGTAAGGAGCGAGGCGCGGGCCGGAGTGCAGGACGGGGCGGGGCAGAAAGCATGCGTGAACCGCACTCCGCCTTCCGCGACCCGGTCGATGTTCGGCGTGCGAACGGTTGCGTCGCCGTAGCACGACAGATGATTCCAAGAATGATTGTCGGACATCAGGATCAGGAAGTTTGGACGCTGCGGGGGCTCGGGAGCGGAGCAGCTGGCCAAGACCGCTGTCCAAAGGACACAGGCGGAGACACTGTTCAGCGCGCGGCGGCAGGTCGGGTGAGGCGGATTCTGGAGAGACGGCATGAGGGCCCGAACGGTATGGTACCCCGCCCGCCTGCGCCGGCACGCACAAGACTGCGGCCGCACCAGAGGCGGCTCAGCCCCGTGGCGGCGCTATTCCGCCAGCACAGAGTCGATCCAGTCCAGATAGGCCCGGCTGCCTTTGCTGGCGGAAGCGGCGACCAGCTCGAAGGTATCGTACGGATGCACTTCGCGGATGGAGGTCTCCAAGGCCTCGAAGCGATCTTGGCGGGTCTTGATCACGAGCAGCGACTCGGCGTCCTCCTCGATCGCTCCCTTCCACTCATAGACCGAGAGCAGGCCGGGGATCACATTGACGCAGGCTGCCACGCGCTGGCGCACCAGCACACGAGCGATCTCCGGGGCAACGTCGGCAGGACAGGTGCAATAGGCGATCAAGTAGCGGTCGAAGGGATTGTCCGGCATGGGCTGCAACTATCGTTGCAAGCCGCGAAGCGCCGCGCAATCGGCTTTGGGCCGCGCCGCGCGACTCAGAGCAGCGGCGGCGGATACGCCAAGGGGGTCAGCAGCTTCGCGTCGCGGACAGACGCGTAGTGCGCCAAGAGCCGATCGGCTGCACTGCCCCGGTTCCAGTTGCGCTCGACCGCGCGGCGCGCCGAGACAGCCATCTCGCGCGCCCGCTCCTGATCGGCCAACAGCTCAGCGACGTTTTCGGCAAATGCGTCCGGGCGGTCGGCAACGCGGGCCATGTCCGACCCCTCAGAGCACAGGCCCTCTGCCGCGAGGCTAGTCGCGACGACCGGGATGCCGCTGGCGAAGGCCTCGAGCAGTTTCACGCGCACTCCGGAACCCGTCAAGATTGGCGCCACGAATACTGCGCAACGCGCCAAGACCCCGCGGATGTCGGCGACATGACCCAGAAACTCGACCCGCTCCCGCGACAGCGATGGGCCCAGCCATTCCGGAGCGTCGGCGCCGGCGACAAGCAGGCGGGCGGACGGCGCCACGGACCTGACCCTCGGCAGGATCTGGGACCGGAGGTACTCCAAGGCCTGAAGGTTCGGCGGATGCCGGAAGTTGCCGACGAAGAGGAGCGTCCCAGGCTCGCGCCCCTCGGTACGAAACGGGTAGCTCGCCGCGTCGATCGCCGTCCGAAGATCGCTCCTGAGGACTGGCCCTGGCGAGAGGAGTGCTGCCAGCTTACGCCGCTGCTCGTCGCTGCAAACCTGCACCGCGTCGAATTTCTGGAGCTTTGTCAGTTCGAAGCGCAGGGCACGCAGGTACTCGTACGACTTGCCGATCACGGAGAGAAGCCCTCCGGACCAGAGGCTGCGCTGGACCGACTGGAAGTGCAGGTCGTGCTCAAAGAGGAGGCACGACACCTGGCGGAAGCTCATCGCGTATGAGGCCAGTTGGGCATACTCAAGCTGAACGACGTCAATCTCGCGCTGCAGGATCGCGCGGTGGATCGCCCAGAGCAGGCGCGGGTCCCAGAAGGCCTGGGCCGCGTGCGGCCAGAGCAGCGGCGGCCCGCGCCATGTGCGCGGGTCGTGCAGCCGGAACTCCGCACTCGCGCAGCTCTCCGCCAGCCCCCGGTGGGTCTCGAGGTCCTCATGCCGTTCCGTCAGGCACAGCAAGTGCAGCCGGCAGCGGTCCGCCAAGCCCTCGACCGCCTGCTTCATGAGCACTGCCCCGCCGTGAATCGGCGGTTCAATCGGGTACGGCGAGACGAAAAGGACATTCAGCTCGGCGGGGTCCTTGTGGCCCAAACGGTGGAACCGGTCACGGAAATAGCCGCCCAGCGGCCGTCGGAAAGCCTCCGAGTCAGAGACCTCGGAGGCGCGCTTGGCCGAGACGCGGCGCGGCAGGCAGGCAGGCAGTCGCGCAAGCGCCGTGAGAAGGTCCCGCGGCGTGGGCCCGTGCGGTCGGCGGACGCCGACCAACGAGAGCCACAGGTCGGCGTAGAGCCACGCAAACTGGCCGCCTAGCCTGCCCCAGTCGGTCAGGTTCTTCCAGGCGAACAGGAGCCGGTTTCGCCTGACGACGCGCTCGATGTACGCTCGGGAAAAGTGTCGGCCGATCGTCGCCCGGTGCTGGTGCCGAAAGCGGCTGTCCGGCGCGTGAAAATTGATCCAGCCGCGCTTCCACGCCTGATAGGACAAATCGACATCCTCGACATAGAAGGGCTCGTAGAGCTCATCGAAGCCACCCAGCTCCATGAACTTGTCGCGGTCGAAGGCCGTTGAGCCTCCGCCGGAATAGAACGTCGGGAACAGCCCGGTGACGCGCTCATCGTCAATGTGCTCCAAATGGAGCATTCCGCGCTGCCAGCGTCCCATGGTGAGGCCGGTCTCCTCAGGGGGCCGGGCGGGATCCTCAAGGTCGATGCGCCCGCTAACCGAGAACACCCGCGGGTCGCGGAAACCCTCCAGCAGAGGCTCCAAGAAGTTAGGGTCCACGCGCATGTCGTTGTTGAGCATCACGACGATGTCGTTGCGGGCCATCGAGCAGCCGATGTTGCACGCTCGGCCAAAGCCGGCATTGGAGCCCAGTTCGACCACTCTCACGGTCGGGAATCGGCTCGCCAGAAGGTCGGACGTGCCGTCGTTGGAGGCGTTCTCCACCACCAGCACCTCGTGCCGCGGATTGCCCGCGAGGGCGTGGAGCAGCGGGGGCAGGTTGCGCTCCAGGAGTTCCCGGCCCATCCAAGTGGGGATGATTACGCTCACCGCGTCCGCGCTGGGGAACACCGGGGATGCCGCGGGGCGACGGCGGGCGAGCGCGGCCAGCGCGTCCGCGATCAGCAGCGCCACCGCCGCCGCCGCCAGCAGCCAGGGGGCGACGGCGATGGTGAAGACGGCGCCGGCGACCCAAGAGAGGAGCGCCTTCCAACGGCTCATGGGCAGCCCGCCGAGCAGCTCTGGATCACGGTCGGCCAACCTCGACCGTGCACGGGAGGTGCAGGTAGCCATAGACCTCACCCTCGCCGCGCTCCAACGGCAGGGCTAGGGCATTCTCGATCCAGTCGCAGATCTCGTAACCGGCCAAGCCCCCGTCGGATATGGCCGGCGAAAAGGAGAACGTCCCCGCGTACAGGTCCGGAAGATCGATCCGGAAGTCGACTGTCATCTGGACCCCGGCCTCAAGCGGCTCGAGCGTGACGCCCTCGCGGGCAGTGTTCGTGCCGGCGAAATCGATGCCCAAGTGGTTGCGGAGCATGAAGCCGACGTTGGGTGCCGCGATGCGTTCGTGCGCGAGCACGGTGATGCGCACCGTGCACGGCTCTCTTGGCGCGAGGGCCCGGGCCGCCACTCCTTCCGGGTCGAGCACGCTGATCCCGGTGACCTCAGCCCGCCTCGTCCCGAAGCGCTCATCCACATTGGGGATCCCGGGGGGCGCGGCCAGGAGCCCTCCAGCCTCTCCAGTGAATTGTTTCGGTCCGGCGGCTTCGGCGTCCCCGCGCTCTCGGGCGTTCATGCTCGCCAGATAGCGCCGGGCCACGCTGCTCGGAGAGCCTTCGGCGGCAATGCGCCCCCCGTCTAGCCACAGCGCTCTCGTGCCCAGCGCCTGCACGTCGGCCATCGAATGCGAAACGAACACGATGGTCACGCGCTCGGAGCGGAGCTCATGGACTTTGCGCAGGCAGCGCTGCTGGAAGTAGTGGTCGCCCACCGCGAGGGCCTCATCTACCAGCAGGAGTTCCGGATCCACGTGAACGGCGACCGCGAAGGCCAACCGGACAATCATGCCGCTGGAGTACGACCTCACCGGACGGTCGACGAAGTCCCCGATCTCGGCAAAGGCTTCGACCTGCGGCCAGACGGAGCGGAACTCGCGGCCCGAGAGCCCGAACAGCGCCGCGCTGATACGGGCATTCTCGCGCCCGGTGAATTCGGGGTGGAAGCCGGCACCCAGTTCTAGGAGCGCTGCGACGCGGCCCTGCACCTCAACCGAGCCTTGGGTCGGCCTGAGGATTCCGGCGGCCAGCTGCAGGGTCGTGCTCTTTCCCGAGCCGTTCGCGCCGATCAGGCACAACGTCTCGCCGCTGCCCGCCTCGAAGGAGACGTCGCGGAGAGCCCAGATCTCGGCCCTGCGGCGCGCGCCGCCAGGCCTGGCAAGTTCCCGCAGGCGGTGCAGTGGCCGAAAGTAGGCCGGGTAGCTCTTGGAGACGCGGCTGAATGATACCCGAGCCAAGGTCGCCAGTTCGGGCCAGCCAAAGCGGCCCGCTCCCGCTCCATTTTCCTACTCGGCGCGTCTGCGCGCTACAGCACGTCGACGAAACCGAGCTTTGCTCGCCGGAAGAACCGCCAGCCGACCGCTGCGGCAAGAAGGCCGGCGAGCCAAAGCAAGGCGAACTGTCCCCCGTCGGGGCCGGCGCCCCCCAGCAGGGCCGAGCGGTAGCCGAGGACCGCGCTGCGCAGCGGGTTCCAGTCCAGCAGCACTCCGAATGCGCCGCGGTACATCGACTCCGGCAGGAACACGGGGGTGGCCCAGAACCAAGCAACCAGCAGCACGGAGAGGACCTGCGAGGTGTCCCGCAGGTAGACCTGCAGGGCGGCCGCAAACCACCCAAGGCCAGTGCCGAACAGCCCGAGCGGGACGAAGGACAGCGCCAGCAGGGCGAACCCCGGACGGGGCGGATGGCCGAACCCCGCCGCGGCCGCCACAAGGACCGCCAACGAAATCAGATGCACGCAGGCCGTCGAGAGAAAGATCGCCACAGGGACAACCTCGGACGGGAACACGCTCCTTTTTATGAGTGCCGAGAACTCCGCCACGGAGGTCGCGGCACGGGAGACGGTCTCCGAGAACAGCAGCCACGGCAGCAGCCCGGCCATCAGGAAGAGCGGGTACACGTCGGTGGCCTCATCGGGCGGGAGGCGCGCGCCCAGCGCGTGCCGGAACACAAACGTGAACACGGCGAGCAGCACAAGCGGATGTACGACGCCCCACAGCCAGCCGAGGACCGACCCGGAATAGCGCTGTCGAAAGTCGCGCAGCGCGAGAAGCCAGAGTAAGTGGAGCGCGGCGCGACCGGCGGTTACAGGCACCGGGGCGGCCCGCGCGCAGCTCAGGGGCGGGGGGCCAAGGTGACCTCGGCAGCCATCGGCTCCCCATCCCTCAAGAACCGAACCCTCACCCGCTCGCCCACTTCGGAGTCGCGCAGCGCGTAGGTGAAGTCGTAGAGGTTCTTGACCTCAGCATCGTTCCAGTGGGTCAGCACGTCGCCCGCCCTAAGACCCGCCTTCGCAGCGGGCGAGCCCGTGCGCACGTCCGCGAACCGAACGCCGTCCGGAACTTCGCCAAAGTCCGGGACGGACCCGAACCAAGGTCCGTACCCGCCACGCTCGCCGTCGCCGGACTGCCGGCCTCCCCCGCTCTGGGGCATCTGCTCGACGAACACAAGGCGAGGCTCGTGGACCAGAACCGAGTTCACCAAGTCGCGCGCCAAGCCGAGCATGGCCACCGCCGCTTCGCCGTTGATCTTGTCCGCCGTGTCGCTCGGCTTGTGGTAGTCGGAGTGCAGTCCGGAGAAGAAGAACAGAACCGGGATCTTCTTGGCCGCGAACGAGGTGTGGTCGCTCGAGCTGTGGCTGTCCTTCGACAGGTCGATCGAGAAACCGTGGGACTCCGCGGCCTCGGAGAGCATCTCCCCGAAAGGCTCCGAGGTGCCCGTGCCTCCGACATATAGACGGCGTCCCTTAATGCGGCCGACCATGTCGAAGTTGAACATCGCCACGGCCTGCTCGAGCGGCAGCGTCGGGTTGTCGGCCCAGTGGCTCGATCCCAGCAGCCCTATCTCCTCGGCGGCGAACGCGAGGAACAGGATGCCGCGCCGGCGCCGCTCTTGGGTCGCATAGTGCCGGGCAAGCTCCAAGATCGCGGCGACGCCTGAGGCATTGTCATCGGCTCCGAGGTGGGGCTCGTCTGACCCCTGCGAAACGAGGGATCCCTCGCCGCCAAGGCCGAGGTGATCGTAGTGGGCCCCGAGCACCATGTACTCCTCTGACTCCCCGGGAAGGTATGCGGCGACGTTGCTGACGGTGGCGCGCACGTGCTCCACATCGACGGACAACCGTACGCGAAGGGCCGTCGCGAGCGGAAAGGACTGCGGCCTCCGCGACTCCTCAATGTCGCGACGCAGGAGACGCAGGGAGCGGCCGGAACCACGGAGCCAGCCTTCGGCCACGGCCGCCGACACCTGGGCCATCGGGATGCCGGCATCTGTAGGGCCGGACACGGTGCCGAAGCGGATCAGCCGGTTGCCACGTCGCCCGTTGGCCTGCGCATCGACCAGCAGCACCGCTTTGGCGCCCCGCTGGCGGGCCTGGATGGCCTTTGCGATCAGGTGCGAGTGGCGCGTCATGCGGCGACCGCGACGCTGTCGCCCCTCGCTCGGCCGCTGGCCGTCGCCCGCGGTGAAGAACTCCGGCTCGTAGCGCATCACCAGGACGATCTTGTCGCGCACGTCCAGGTGGAAGTAGTCGTCGTAGTCGAGCTCGGTGGCGGAAGCCCCGTACCCGACGAAGACCAACTCTCCAGCGGCCTCTCCGCTCGAGGAGAAGTTGATCGGGATGAAGTCCTTGCCGATCTCGAGCTCCTCAGCCGAGCCCTTCCGCTCGAAGCCCAAGGCGTTGGCCGGCCCGAGTTTGGCGGTTGTGGTGACCTCGAAGGGCTGGAGGTATCCCCCGTCCTCTCCGGCCGGCCCGATGCCAGCCTCTTGGAACACGCCAGCGATGTAGGCGGCAGCGACGTCCAGTTCCGGCATTCCGGCGCCGCGGCCGCGCATCTCGGGCGACGCCAGATGCCGCACGTGGCCCATGTAGCGCTCGACAGCCGCGGAATCGCCGACAAGCGGGACCGACAGCCCGACGAGCAGCAGAGCAAGGACAAGCGAGCGACCAGCACGAAGGGCGAGATGGCCAAGTCGGGGCACGGGGAGTCTCATGGGCAAACAGGGAAGTCCGGAGGTGTGGCCGCAGAGCGGCGGACGACCGCCGGAGGTGCTCCGATTGTACCGACCGGCCCTCTCAAAGCGTCGGCGTTGTACCAT
>JAJDWM010000259.1 GCA_022825595.1 Bryobacterales bacterium
GGACCGCGCCCTGGAGGCTTCGGTAGCCACGGGCCGGTCAAGCAGTTCCCTGCCAACGGCTATGGCCTCTACGACATGACGGGCAATGTCTGGGAATGGGTCAATAACTGCTACGCACCAGACTACTTCCGCCGCTCCCCGGTGGACAACCCGCAGGGGCCCCGCTCGGGGCACCAGAAGGTCCAGCGCGGTGGCAGCTGGCTCTGCTCAAAGAACTATTGACAGGGCTACCGGGTGGCGGCGCGCATGATGACCGCTCCCGACTCCGGTCTGAACAACCTCGGATTCCGCCGCGTGGGGGAAGCTCCCTAGGTAGCCGGCGATCCGCCGGGCCGCCATCGCTCGAGTATGGGGAATGCCGCCGCAACAACCGCCCCAGCCCACCGCTCTTGCCAGTGGAAACTGGCCTCGCGTTCAGCCTTCAGAGTTACGCAACGCCACGACGCCAGAATCCCTACATCTACCGGCCGGCCACAGACTTGAATTGAGGCCTCTGCGTGCCGCCAGTCCGCCGGACCCGCCACGAATGCTGCCGCTGCAATCGTCAGCAATGCAGATTCGCCGGCACATTCCGGCACCCCCTGCCAAGAACTCAATGCTGGGCTCGCGCGTCCCAGACAGAGGTTCCCAACTCGACACCCTCCGCCCCTCGACTAGTCCTCCGCCGTCCTCGGAGGCTCCGCGCCGCGGAGGGGCACACGCACATTCCCCAGCCGCACCGCATGCCCCGCGAGCAAAGCCATGCGGTCAAGCACATCCTGATCGGCCATCCCTGCCCCCTGTCGGGACGGCCCGTCCGGCCTTCCTCATGGCGCAGTTGTCGGGCCCGTGATCCACCCCGGCGATGGACTGGGAAGTGCCTTCGCCAGCGTGAGCCCGACGGCCAGCGCTGGACCGTAGTGTGCGCCATTCCACGGCGCACACTACGGTGATCGCTAACGCGTCGCAAGTGCGCATGATGACCGTCCGCGAATCCGACCTGAACAGTCTCGGATGCCGCTGAGCATCTGCGGCTCCGCGGGCGGTTCGCAGCCCAGCTTACCGCCTAGACGCTAAGACGCCTGCCAAGGCACCAACGGCACCGGAACCAATAGCAACAAGTGCCTCTGGAACGTCTTTTCCGCAGGCAGCTAAGACTATGCTGCCCACCACGGAAAGAAGGATGGCGGAACCCAGCATCCGCCCCACTATCCGAAAGAAGACGGGATCTGTCTCATAGGCCAGACGTGCGGGACTCATTCTGGGCTCCGGGCTAGCGTCGGGGTCTCCCCAATCCTGAACACCGTTAGGCTCTAATGGAGTTCGGGTGACTTCTTCGCCGGGAGTTTGGCTGTGCATATACTCCTCAGGTGTCTAGTCCCGGTATTAAGATACGTTCCGTCACACCGTCTTCCCCACGCAAATATAGCTTCTCACCGCGATTGATGCGAGTGGCCAAGACTGCGGCAAGCGACAACGCCGAGCTTACGGCTGAAGCCTTGTTTCTGGCGTGCAACAGAGCTTGAAGCGTCTCGGTATTACCAACATCACGGTCGGTGAGATTCATCGTGACCTTTGTCAGCGCAGGTCTCTTCATGATTTCGCGTCCCCTCCCTTGGAAAGCACAAGGTACATCTATCATACAGTGTTCATACAGACCCTGTAGGCTAGCTCTTGGTAGAGGGGTGGACAAACCCCTCTCGGTTGTGTGTGCAATAACGTCGGACGCGGGATCCGCCGACCTTGCGTTGCGGGAAGTGCAAGTGCGGCTCGTGCGGCCCGACGAGGCATCCAGCCTGCGCGGGTCTGGGGATCGTCGCCCAGAACCGCCGCTCGAAGGGCGGCCAAGGCGCCGCGCCGTGCACGCTGGGGCTGCAGATGCACACTGGGCTGCGCAACGAGGACGTGCAGGTCCCCGTGCGCCAGCAAGGTCACGGCATCGTTTGGAAGGTGCCGACTGGCTTGGTATCAGCGGTCAGCGAACGGCTCTCCTGCTTAACGAGTTGCCGAAGGAGCTTCCCCCAGTTCTCGGCTTCCCCCTCGGCGACATCGAGATCACGTAACATTCGGCGAGCCACCCTTTGGCTAACCTGCACTTGTGTCGACTGGTACGAGGGGTTCGGAGCAGTCGTTAGCTGCGCTCGCTGTGCCCAATCGAACAGCGCGCGCAGTTCGACACATTGAAGGCCGATCCGGGAATCTACGAAGTGGAGTTGATCGCGGACCCAAGACGGACATGATTCGTTCTCCACCGCCCCTTCGAGAGCCCGATCTAGGATTCCTTGCGACGTTGGTATCCGTTCGTCGTCACCACTCAGAATCCAACAGGAGACGAGGAACTCTGTTGCATCGAGCAAATGTGGCAGATTCGGTTGCTCCTTCCCAACTAGGTCGCTGCGCGTTGGTTCAGCCTCTACTGGGCAGGGAGACTCTACCGAGCCAAGGAGGCACAACCGTGCACCAGCTCTTGTAGCATCTTCTCTTGATTGCTGCATCAGTCTTGGTTCGGTCAGGTTGGTCTGCGCGTCTTCCGCCACCATCTAGCATAGAGAAGAAAACACGAAAAGACAGGGGTGGCCACTGCGACGGTGGGGGTAGTGATCGGAAGTGATGGGTCAATCCGCTTCGCTCTACTCAATCGCGGTAGGAACGCCGGTTGCCCGGCGCCCCCCCAAAGAGCCTGACGGGCCCGCTAGGGCATCCAGCTCCTGCCTCCGGTGGTGACGGCGAATCGCTTGGCTGGCCATGGATGGGCGATCCTTACCTCCGGCCACAGCCGGCGGCAGATCCACGCCAGCCGCTCCCAACTGAATCGGTCCTTCTGCGACCTCCTGTGGAGCATCCGCATTGAGATTCGCTTCCACTTGGTACACGAAGGTCCCGAGAGTGCGGGATCTGGTCGGCACTGCGTAGCACCGCAGCTAGGCCCGGAGCACCTGCCCTTCGATTGTTGCTCCCACGTGTCGCCTGTCCACTGGACCCGCCACGAAGGCTGCCGCTACAAGTGTCAGGAATGCAGCTTCGCCGACACTTTCCGGCACTCCCTGCCAGGAACTGAATGCAGGGCTCGCGTGTTCTAGGAAAGAGCCCCCGTCGGACACTCTCGGCTCGTCGGGTGTCCATCCGCCATTCTCGGAGGCTTCGCTCAGCCGGAGGCGCGCGCACATTAGCCAGCTGCACCGCATGCCCCGCCACCCGAGCATACCGGTCGGCCAACCCTGCCGCATAACGGGACGCCCGGTCCGGCAGTCCTCATGGCGCAGGTCGGGCCCGTTACCCATCCCGGTAATGGACGGGGGAGTGGCTGCGCGAGCCCAGACCCAGCTGTCAGCGCGCCCCTCAGGCCCATTTGGCGCTTCGGCCGGAAGCCGTGCATTCTCGGCGCGCGACCCTGGCCAGTCTGAGGTCCTTGCAACCTTGTCCTCGCCAGTGCATTGGTCTCTTCCGTCTCGCATGATCCTGCAGCTGCATTGCCTGAGACGACCCGTCGGCCGGCCTGCTCCTCACCGAAACCGCCAGCGACGTCCTCTCGGCCTGCCTGCTTCCTCGACACATGCCCCCGACGACCCTCATCGCCTCCATCGCCGGCCTGCCTTCCCGCCGGCCCGCACGGCTCGCCGCCTGCGACGCCGGCACAATCGGCTTCGGCTATGACGGGGACCCCGCCGCCGACCGTCCGGCCGAGTTCCTCAGACTGCGGCATCCCGGAATCCGACACCTAAGACCCCCAAGCGCCAAGGCCTGGAACGAACTCCTGCGAAGCCGATCCAAAGTGCCCCTGGCCGCCCAGCCGAGAGCCTCACCGCACACTGTCCGAAGCCTTCCGCACCGGCCTCCCCTGCACGAAGCAAAGTGGCCAAGACCAGAGCAACTCTCCCGGCCCGCTCTCGCCCTCCCTACCCATTCTTTCGCAACGAATCAATCCGAAGCATCCGTCCCAATCTGACGAACGACCCTACCTGACAGCCGAAAATGATCCGCAGACTCCGTGTCCAACCTCCTTGAACTTCAACACGCGCACACTTGAGGCGCGACACGCAGGACCAGCCGGTGCAGGTCGTCCTGACCGCCAACCTGCACGATCCGGACTACGTCAGTTCCGAGGGACCACTTCGTGGGCTGGTCCCCGGCCGTCAGGGAGCGCAACCTGGCAAGGGTCGTGAACCACGCCCGCCTCCTGATACGGCCTTGGGGCCGACTCAAGAACTTGGCGTCACACATGCTGGCCCGCATTGAGCGCCAGCTGCCTGAGGACTGGGAACAGCGCCATCGAGAGACCGGCCTGTCTTGCTAGAGACCGCGCTTTGAGGGAAGTTACTACCGAGCGGCCAACTGGATCCATGTCTGCCAAACCCATGGCCGAGGCAAGCTCGACACCCACCACGAGTGCAACAAGCGGTGAAGAACCTTTCTGAAGCCGCTCTACGGCGACTGGAACACGACCCTCTATTCCGGCATCCCCCGCCACGCCTCTCTCGAACGGTTACGAGATGGGAGCGGTTCCGCCAACGGTGGGACGCTGAAGTATAGTAGATCGTTCGGCCTACACAGAAGAGCCGTCATCGGACCACGTTTCCTGATCTGTCTCAGTGTACTACGACCGAGTTCGATCGTACATCAATCGTAAATCAGAGCGCTCGAACGCGCTCAAGGTAATCTATTGCCTGACAGTTGCACACAGTTGGCACAAGAGAGCGGATTCTTGATTATGAGCACCCGCAAACTTCCGATTGGACCAGGCTCCCGATGCTGAAGCCACAGACGCTGTCGTGGCTACAACTGGAGCAGACGCCGTCCTAGCTCCTGCAATACGCAGAGCCACTGTGAGGTCGGCGTCCACCGCGTGCGAGGCGTGTTCGGGCCTGCCGTGTCCAGAGTGCTTTGGTGAGTGGGCTGGAGGTCGCTTGAGATGGTCAGATTCGCATCGGCGCCGCCGTAGCTGCGGAGCCGCAGCACCGGAACTTGGGCTGGTGCAGCTGACCGGACATGCGCACCTTCGAGACTTCGAGAGGCAAACCCCAAGTGCAGCGACTCAGGAACTTCACTGAGCGGCTGCGGGTGAAGGAGCACTACCCGGAGACCAACCTTGGATTGGCCTGTCATGTCGTTCGCGACTGCCACCGCTAGCCAGCGGTAGGAATGCACACCGCATGGGCAGGGGATAGCGGCTGCTTGGGTGTCATCGCAAGCTGGGCGCGGTGACGCTATCAGGGAGTGCGTGAGCGTTCAGGGCCAGTTCGCAGCAGCAGTTGGTTCCAGTTCTTGCCGCCCGGCGGACGGAGTTGTTGGCGGGCGGGTTGGCGGCGTTGCGAGCTCTCGACCACCTGCTCGGCCGGGCCGTTGCTGTCGTAGTTGCCAAGGACGGTGGCCGGCGGGAACTCTCCTCCAGTCCAGCCGGGCTGTGGGACGCGATGCCGGCCTTGGACGTGATCAGCATGGCGCCCGGCAGGTGCAGGGGGGCAGAATAGCCGAGACGGCGTCGATGGAGCTCTCGGTGAGCGACTGCCCGGTCCGGTCTCGCGGGGCGGCGGAAGCCGGAACCCGCCGCCCTGTTTGCGGCTGTCTGCCCCTGGCAAGGCCCGAGGCTGGACCATTCGCTACGAGACCGGCGACGCAGTGTAGATTGAGGGTCCCCAAGGAGTGCCAGAATGGGACCCGATCTGGTGAGTACTCTCGATGCGGCATGGG
>JAJDWM010000301.1 GCA_022825595.1 Bryobacterales bacterium
TTCCCATGGCGGGGTTCGTCCCCGCAGCCGCGGCTTCGCGCACGTCCGGCCACAGCCGAGCGGCCATACTGGGCCAGGCCCGCCCTCTCGACACCAGGGCCGGTGGAGTTGTGGAGATCTCCTGTGCTGGGGCCTGATACGTCAGCTGCCCCGGCTTGTACAGTAGGGGCGCTCATGGGGCGGATGCAACAGTTGGTTCTCGCGGCACTGATCGTTGGGAGTGGGGCCTGCGGCGGCCCGACGGACGGATCGCCTGAACCCATTCCTGACGGACTGGTTGTGCTCACTTTCGATGACGGGAACAAGTCCGACATCTCCTTTGTCGCCGAGACCCTGAAAGAGTATGGGTTCGGGGCGTCGTTCTACATCACGGAAGGGCTTGGTTATCACGCCGACCCTGACAAGGAGCGCTACGTGTCATGGGAGGACGTTCGGCAGCTCCACGACTTGGGCTTCGAGGTCGGCAACCACACCGGCTCCCATCCCGACATGACCAAGCTGACGGTCGATGAGATCCATTCCAACTTGGAGCTCATTGAGCAGCGCTGCGACGAGCACGGAATCCCCAGACCGGAGACCTTCGTCTACCCGGGCTGGCGCCACAGCTTGCCAGCCGTGGAGGCTCTTGCCGAAAGGGGGTACAGGTTCGCGCGCCGAGGCGTGAGCCCTGAACACCCTGACGGTGGCCGAGGCGCGCGGGGTAGGCCTTACGATCCTGAGGACGACCACCCGCTGCTAATTCCGACAACCGGCTATGCGGGCCCTGAGTGGGGATTTGAGGACCTCGTGTGGGCCGTCGATCAAGCGCGAGACGGGAAGATTGCGGTCCTCACCTTCCACGGTGTGCCGGCGACGGAGCATCCTTGGGTGAACACGGATCCAGAGGATTTCGTCCGCTATATGGACTTCCTGCAAGAGCGCAACTGCACTGTTATTGCGCTTCGCGACTTGGCCCAGTATGTCGACCCTTCCAAACGGCCCGAGGACCCTTATGGTCCCATTCGCAGGAGGCAGGCGAACGGGGGATAGGCAGTTTCCCCGAGACTCATCCCGACCGATCGTCGGCTCAGACTCCGAGTCCAAGTGCGAGGATTCCGAGCCGTATCCGCGGCGGAGAGCTTGGTCCCCTCGCGCTGGCGGGCCGGTGAGCACTCGCAAGGCTGGCCGCCCATGATTTGCTTCCCCAACCTGTTCGGCGACTGCCGCACGATCGGCCGTAGGGCAATGCGTCTGCTGGGTCTCCTACAGAGACGGACGCGTGCAGCGTCGGGGGTGCGGGTGCCAAGTATACAGGTGAGTGCCAGAATCGGCCTTGACCGCTCCCAAGGCGTGCGGGAGAATACACTCATGCGCCGACCCGCCTTAGTACTGGGAGCGCTGTCGGTGTCTTGGATCTGCCCGGCTCAAGCGGAGGTGTCCTTTGCCGAGCAAGTCCAGCCGCTGCTGCGCCAACATTGCGTCATCTGCCACGGCGAGGCACTCCAGCAGAACGGCTTGCGGCTAGACGGCTCGGAAGCCGCCATGCGCGGCGGCAACTCCGGGCCCGCAATTGAACCTGGCAACGCGGCCGGCAGTCTCCTGTTCAAGCGCTTGCAGGGCTCGGAAGGCCTGCAGCAAATGCCGCCCGGCCGTTCCTTGGCACCGGCGGAGATCGAGACGTTTCGCGCGTGGATCGACGCTGGCGCCGAGTGGGAAGCGCGCTCCGAGACCAGCGACGGCACTGCCGATCCGGGGCACTGGGCATTTCGGCCCGTCAGGCGGCCGCCAGTACCAGCGGTCGTCGGAACGCATTGGGTGCGGAATCCGATCGACTCGTTCGTCCTCGCGAGACTCGAGAGGGAGGGCATTGCGCCGTCGCCCCAAGCCAGTGACCAAGTGCTAGCCCGTCGCGTCTTCCTGGACACGACAGGCCTTCCGCCAGATCCGGGGCAGGTCGTGACGACCGCGGACTACGATGCGTTGGTCGACAGGCTCCTGGAATCTGAGCACTTCGGCGAACGCTGGGCGTCGGCCTGGCTGGACCAGGTCCGATACGCGGACTCCGACGGCTACGAGAAGGACTCGGTTCGCCCCCACGCTTGGCGATATCGGCACTGGGTGATCGACGCCATCAACAGCGACATGCCATTCGACCGGTTCACCAGAGACCAAATCGCCGGCGATCTGGTCCCAGGAGGAACCACTGAAGAACGGGTCGCAACCGGCTTCTATCGCAACACCTTGAAGAACCGGGAAGGCGGCGTCAACGTCGAGGAGTTCCGCTTCGAGGAGGCGCTAGACCGGACCAACACGGTTGGCACGGTGTGGTTGGGGCTCTCAGTGGAGTGTGCGCGCTGTCATGACCACAAGTACGACCCGATCACGCAGAAGGACTACTACCGGTTGTTCTCGTTCTTCAACGCGCTGGACGAGATTGACATTGACGCTCCGCTACCCGGCGAGATCGGTCCGTTCTTGCGTTCGAAGCCCCACTTTGACCGCAAGCTTGAGGACATCTATGCCCGTTACGACGTGCCTCGTCTGATGGGCCCGTGGACGGAGAAGATGCTGTGGGCATCGGAGAATCCGGGAGTGGAGCACGAGTGGGACACGACCTGGGACATCCTCGCCTTGTACCTGGACGACGGCCAGCGGATCTTGCGGACGCCTCCCTCTGAAAGGGACTGGCGCGAGGACTTGGCGCTCACCGAGTGGTTTCTGCGCAACTACAGCCGGGTCACATCAAAGGAGGACTACGAGGCGACCGGATTCAAGGATGCCGTCAAGGAGGTCCACACTCTCATCGACGGGTTTCCCGACGTTAGCCGGGCCCGTGCGATCCAGCCCTACGCCGGTGGCAGGCAGTCGCACGTCCATCCGGACGGCAAGTGGGACGAGACCGCGGAGGAGGTGGCATCCGCAACCCCGGCCGTCTTGCCCTCGATCGAGTCCTCTGGCGCGGAGCCCGACCGCCTGGACTTGGCCCGCTGGCTCGTATCGAGGGAGAATCCGCTGACTGCCCGCGTCACGGTCAACCGGATCTGGCAGGAATACTTCGGCACCGGCCTCGTCGCGACTTCCGACAACTTCGGCCTGCGCGGCGAAGCCCCGTCGCATCCGGAGCTGCTGGACTGGCTGGCGGCGGAGTTCATCGACTCGGGTTGGCGGATGAAGCACGTCCATCGCCTGATCGCGACCTCCGCGACCTACAGGCAGTCTTCGGTCCCGAGGGACGACCTGCGCGACCGAGACCCCTCGAACCGGCTTCTCGCCCGGCAGGTTCGCTTGCGCCTGCCCGCCGAGACGCTGCGTGACTCGGCGCTTGCGGTTTCCGGACTGCTGGACCCGAAGGTGGGCGGTCCCAGCGTGCGTCCATACCAGCCCGAGGGCGTCACTGACCTGAGCTACGGGAGTTCCGTCAAGTGGTCCGAGAGTGCCGGCAGCGACCGGTATCGGAGGGGTGTCTACATTCACTTCCAGCGCTCGACGCCATACCCGTTCCTCGCGAACTTCGACCTGCAGGAAAGGAACGTGGCCGAGTGCAGCCGGGGCCGTTCCAACACGCCGCTGCAGGCCCTGAACCTGCTCAATGATCCGGTCTTCTTCGAAATGGCGCAAGGGCTGGCCTTTCGCGTCCTGGCCGAGATGCCTTCCCAATCATTCGACCGCCGTCTGGACCGAGCCTTCTCGCTGTGCCTGGCGCGCGGGCCAAGCGAGTCCGAGCGGGGCACGATGCTCGATTACTTCGTGCGCCAGCGGGCACTGCTAGAGCAGGACGAGGAGTCGGCTCGTGCGTGGTTTCCGTTCGAGACCGAAGGGATTCCGGAACGGTCCGACCCAACCGTTGCGGCCGGATGGGTCGGCATCAGCCGCATCCTGCTGAACATGGATGAGTTCATCACTAGGGAGTAGGTCGAAATGAACTTCGAGACATACCGCTCTGTACTCACGCGCAGGAGCTTTCTGGACCGCTGCGCCGCGGGCATCGGGACGATCGGCCTCGCCCAACTCATGGCGGCGGACGGCCTCACGGTCGCAACTCCGACGGCTCCTGAGGGTGCCGGGCGACCGCACTTTGCGCCTAGGGCGAAGAACCTGATCTTCCTGTTCATGGCAGGCGCCCCCAGCCAAATGGACCTATTCGATCCAAAGCCTGGACTGCGGCGTTGGCACGGCGAGCCATTGCCACCGTCGATGACCTCAGACCTGAAGCTGGCATTCATCAAGCCGACGGCCAAGGTTCTGGCGAGCCCCCGCGAATTCTCACGCTGCGGGCAGAGCGGCATGGAGATCAGCGACTACCTGCCGAACCTGCAGCGGCAGGCCGACGACATCTGCATGATCCGCTCGATGCAGACCGATCAGGTCAACCACCACCCCGGCCAGTCGATGCTGATGAGCGGCAGTCCCTTGGCCGGAAGGCCCACCATGGGAGCGTGGCTGACCTACGGCCTGGGCTCCGAGTCCCAGAGCCTCCCCGGCTTCGTCGTGCTGAGTTCGGGCCGCGGTGCCAGCGGGGGCTCTTCGAACTTCTCTAGCGGGTTCTTGCCCTCCACCTTTGCCGGTGTGCCGTTCCGGGGTTCGGGCGATCCGATCCTGTACCTGTCGAATCCCAGCGGCGTCTCCCGCGAATCCCAGCGGCTCACCTTGGAGACGCTGCGCCGACTCAACGACGAGAAGTTGCGGGACAGCGGAGATGCGGAAGTCGCTTCGCGCATGGCGAACTACGAGCTCGCCTTCCGCATGCAGTCCGCCGCCCCCGAACTGCTGGACTTCTCGGACGAGTCAAAGTCGACCAGGGACAGTTACGGTATCGGTCAGGAACCGACGAACGCCTACGGCACGAACTGCCTGATGGCCCGGCGCATGGTCGAGCGCGGTGTACGGGTGGTGATGCTGATCCATGCCTCTTGGGACGACCACACCAACCTTGACGAGGGTCTGAAGAAGAACTGCGACATAACCGACAAACCGGCGGCAGCATTGGTGGCAGACCTCAAGCAGAGAGGCATGCTGGACGAGACGCTGGTTGTCTGGGGCGGGGAATTCGGCCGCACGTCATTGGGCCAGCTGAAGCACGTCGGTGATAAGGTCGGTCGAGACCACCACCCGAACGGCTTCTCGATGTGGCTCGCCGGTGGCGGCACCAAAGGCGGCCACGTGGTTGGCTCGACCGACGAACTCGCGCTAAAGGCCGTCGAGAATCCCGTCCATGTTCACGACCTGCAGGCGACGATTCTGCACCTGATGGGCTTGGACCACGAGCGACTGACCTATCGGCACATGGGACGGGACTTCAGGCTGACCGACGTCTCAGGACGGATCGTCGACGACATCCTGGCCTGACACTCTCGGCCCGTCTCGGGCAGGACGTCTGCATGGTCGCTTGTCGCGTCTCTAGGGGCTCCCCGGCCGCTCTTGCCAGTGCCCGCACAGTTCGCATGACTTGCAACGTTTGGTGCCCCTCCAGATCGGAGGAGCCCGTAACCGTAGTCTCGCAGTCTGAATAGCGACTTCGCGGAAACGGTCTTTCCGGCCCGGTCGGCCCGTGCGGCACGACGACGCCATTGCTCCTCAAAAAACGGGCCGGCTCCAACGAGCGATCCTATCGGGCCATCGGCGGTTGCTCACGCAAACGTGTGAGACCTGCAATTGTGCCGTCCCATCAGCGGGGATCCTGCCCCACGGCGGGTCCCGCGCGACGCTCTCAGGGGCGTTGGCGGTTGCTAAGGATCGGCGTGCCAGAAGCCCGCGATGTGCTATCATTCTCCCGGCGGCGTCCCAAGGCGCGAGTCACCCGCGCAGGGGGCCAGCACCCGATTCCGCCAGCCTCAGCGGCTGACTTTCAGGCCCGTAGCTCAGTTTTGGTTAGAGCGCTACCTTGACACGGTAGAGGTCAGCGGT
>JAJDWM010000690.1 GCA_022825595.1 Bryobacterales bacterium
TACTTGCCGCCAAGGATCCTGTACAGTGGCTGGTCCAGATACTTTCCGAGCAGGTCCCAAAGAGCAAGGTCGATCCCTGCAATGGCCTCGGTGTAGAACCCAGTTGCATAGCCGCGCAAGCGCTGGCTGGAGTAGAGACGCTCCCAGAGCGGCTCCACTTGGCGCGCATCCTGCCCTTCCAGAATCGGCGCCAACAGGTCGCTGATCACCATCGCGTGGACCCGCGGGGCCGCGGGCGCATGGCACTCACCCCAACCGACGAGACCTCCCTCGGTGACTATCTTGACCAAGGTCGCTTGGGTTGCCCCTCGAAACCGGCTGGGGGAAGCGTGATCGAGGCGGTTCCACAGGCCTGTGCCACCAGTTTCGCGGCCCACGGGGGGCATTTCGAGGTACCACTCCGGGGGCTTCTCCCCACGGGGCGTCCGCACTACGAGAGGTTCGACGCTGCGAATCGTGAGCGGACCGTTGCCCGTCGCAAACAGGCGCCCGCGCAGGGCCAAGTGTGCGGCTCCACCCGCCAACACCGACACGAAGCTGCGGCGCCCCTGATGCTCGAACTCAGTCCGCATCGCAAATAGCCAGCTATCCCCGTCCGCGACTATCGCCGACGCGTAGGCAACAGCATACCCCTAGTGTCAGCCTGCACGACGGCGCCCTCTTGGCAGTCGACTGTCCGGCCGGTCATTCTCCGAGCCGCCGCGTTGTCTCGTCCACCGCTGCAAGGAAGTCCACGCGGACTCCCTCGTCCGGAAACTCCAATCCGCCGGACCGGTAGTACGAGACCTCCCCCCGCCATCGGTCAAGCACTGCCCGTCGAGCCGCGGCGACCCGCACGGGCCGCCCGTCGCGAAGGAAGTAGACCGGATTCGCATGGGCCTGGATGTCGGGCGATCCTTCGGGGGCTTGGGCCTTTACGCGGGCCGCGACCCACGCGCTGTCATCAAGCGTGGTTCGAAACGTAATGCTCAGATCGTCCGCCTCATGGTTGCCGTCGCGACGGGCAATAACCTTGCCGTTGCGCACGATCTCGATACCTTCAATGGGTCGGAAGTAGCTGGCCGTGGCCGTCCCCTGAAGATCGAGAGCGGCTCCGCTCCAGTCTATCCGCGCACCGGAGCGATGCCCGTTTGCCGAGAATTCGAGCAGCGGTCCGTTGGTCACCATCACGTCGCCCCGTCGGACTCCCTCGGCCCACGCCGCGTAAGCCGAGCCTCCCGCCTCGGCCGGCACGAGCGCCCTCTCCGGACCAAGGAGGGGAAGCTCCTTCGGCCATTCAGGGAATCGGGACAGGTTCGCCGGGAAGTCGCTCCCGGCGAGTCCGACGACTCGAAAGCCGGCATTCAAGAGCTCGTACCACTGCTGCGTCTTGAGAACTCCGAACTGGAAGACCTCCACGAAATCAACCATGTTGTGGGCAAGATTCAGCAGGAGGGTCGAGTTTGGCTGGCTGCCGTAGAAGTGCGCGAACCCACTCAACGCTCCCAAGTCCCGGCCCTCGGAAAAGAGGACCATTGGGTTCGGGTACGCCTGAGCGCTGTTGGCGTACTCGAAACCAATGCTGAGCGGCTCGATCATGCGGCGCGGGCCGAGGAACAGGGTGTGCCCGTAGAAGCGGCTGCGGGACTCGTGACCCGATCGGACGGACCGGGAGGGGGCCCGGGCTTCGGCCGATGGCCCGAAGCCCCACTGCATGGCGGCGTGCTGCTGTCTCTGCAGGGCAAGAAAGTTCCCAACGGACAGATCCTCGGCGTGGAGCCACTGGAGGAAGATCGGATCGTCCTCCCGATCGCGCACCAGATGGATGTGGGCGTCTCCCGACAGCCATCGCTGCTGACCAGCACGTGCGACTGGTTCCAACTCCAGCACAATCTCGGATTCCACGCCGTACTCCAGCGCAAACTCCTTTACGGCGGGACGGGAGAATGTGCCGTGGTACGCCTCGACCCGGTAGTCCCCAGACGCGGGCAAGTCAAAGCTCGCCGACCCGTCCAGCAGGATAAAGTGCGACCTGTCCTTGGCAGTAACCTCGAGGACCTTGGGGTCGGCACCCTGCCGCCAGATCCGCTCCCTGTAGAACAGGTCCGGCCGCAGCGGCAGCATCGCGTCGACCGGGCTAAAGCGGAAATCGCGCCCCCCTTTGAACAGGTACACCCTCGCGGGGACCAGCTCTCCGGTGTCAGACCGGACGACGTGTAGATTCAGGCGAACCGAGTGCGGCGTTCCAATGGTTCCCCGGCGCTCCGAACACGCAACCAGAGCCGCGACTCCGGCAGCAACGACAAAGGCGAGACGCAGCAGCAGAGTTCGGTGCATTGCAGCCACCATCGCACACCCGCTGCCAGTGGATGTCCTTCCCAAGCACGCGTCCGGCTTGCGACGTGCGTGCGCACCCCTCCCAATTGCAGGGCAAGACGTGCCGCGACCCTGTCCGCTTCCCTACACAAGAAACCGTTGGCCGTCTTCAGAGTCTTTTCAGCAGCCCCGCGTGCAGTTAAGGACTATCAGGCTTGTATCCGGTATCTGCGTGGCGCGAGCCTGAGCCGCCACTCGCTGGGAATGACCTCCAAGGGGGGTGCCACGCTGCCAGCGAAGCTGCAGACCGTCCTGGCATGAGGCGCAGAACGATCCACGGGGATCGCGGGATTCGTGGCGAGCGCTCGGCATAGCACGCCCAGACGTCGCCGAAACACAGCGACTTGACGAGAGCCTCCCGTATCGTCCGCTAGACCTCGTCGGCTCGTTCTCCCCGATGCCCCGCGGATTGGATTGTAGTTCGCATCACGCGCCTAGGCCATCGCCCAGAGGGCCCCTTGCGCGATGGTTTTACGAACGCTTCGCTACGCTGAGGCCGAGGAGGGAACCCATGCCGGCACCCTACAGCGGACGGGCTGTGGCCAACTACTTCCTAGCAAGGGACCACCTCACGCAGGTGAAGCTGCACAAGCTGCTGTACTACTCTCATTACTGGCACTTTGGTCTTCGAGACGCGCCTATTGGACGAGACTCTGGAGGCATGGCGCTACGGCCCGGTCGTGCCCTCCATTTATCGCGAGTTCGCCCACTTCCCGTCCGAGCCTTTCGACCGCCCGGCCATGGTATTCGATCCGATCAGCGAGAACTGGATCGTCCCACGAGTTGATCATTCGGACGACTTCGTGAGGGACATCTTGGCCCGCATCCGGAAAGTGCACGGAAACTTAACACCGGGGAGACACTTCTTCACTCACCCCTGCGGGGCATGGGCTGGCCGCAACTGAT
>JAJDWM010000727.1 GCA_022825595.1 Bryobacterales bacterium
GCGCTGATGGGGCAATCATCTCCAAGACCCGAAACGTGCCCGGCGAGGAAGACACGCAAGGAAACCCCGGATGGGGCTTCTATATCAAGGATGGCCGACTGCAGGTCAACATGATCACCCGCTGGCTGGACGACTGCCTGCGGCTCGAGAGCCAAGAGGAAATATCCCTTGGCGAATGGCACCACGTGGCCTTCACGTATGACGGCACGCGGTTGGCTTCTGGCTTGCGGATCTATCTGGACGGCAGACCAGTCCCACTGAAGATCATTCGGGACGAGATGAATCAAGAGTTCCGATCCAAAGAGCCGCTGAGGATCGGTCGAGGCCTTGGCCTTGACTACCGGGGAGAGCTCCGGCGCGTGCTCGTCTACGGCCGGGCCCTCACGGAGGACGAGGTGGCCGTGCTGGCCGTGCGCGGGAGCTTGCCCGAGCTTGCCAGCGTTGCTCCCGGCGACCGCAGCGGGCCCGAGGCCCTCAAGCTCTCGCTAGCGTTCCGAGATTCCTTCGGGCCGGCCGAGCTTACGGCGCTTACGGCGCGCATCCGAGACCTCGAACGGCGGCGCCAAGAAGCCCACGATGCCGTCCCAACCGTGATGGTAATGGCTGAAATGGTCCCCCGGAAAAAGACGTACCGATTGGATCGTGGTGCGTACGATGCCCCGGCGGAGGAAGTGCTGCCAGGCCTGCCGGCGGCCTTGTCGAAGGCAGATCCGCCGGATCGGCTCGGCTTCGCCCGCTGGTTGGTGTCGGCGGAGAATCCCCTGACGGCGCGGGTGACGGTCAACCGGATTTGGCAGATGCTTTGGGGCCGGGGCATCGTCCGCACGGTGGAGGACTTCGGTTCGCAAGGTGAGTGGCCGACCCATCCCGATCTGTTGGACTGGCTTGCGGTCGACTTCATGGAGTCGAGATGGGACGTGAAGCGTTTGGTTAAGACCATCGTCATGAGCGCGGCGTACCGCCAGTCGTCCCGATTTGCCGATGAGTCCGCCGCACCGGACCCGGACAACGCTCTCTACTCGCGCGGGCCGCGCCTGCGGCTCCCAGCTGAGTCGGTGCGCGACCTGAGCTTGGCCATTTCCGGCCTTCTGGTGGACCGCGTTGGCGGGCCCTCCGTGCGCCCGTACCAGCCGCCCGGGCTCTGGACGGAGTTGGCTGGAGGCCAGGATTACGAGGTGGGACCCGGCGCGGAACTCTACCGGCGCAGCTTGTACACGTTCTGGAAGCGGGCAGTTCCGCCTCCGTCGTTGATGATCTTCGACTCGGCCGGGCGGGAGGTGTGCACTGTCACAAGCGTCCGCACGAACACGCCTCTGCAGGCCCTGAATCGCATGAACGACGCCGCTTACTTAGAGACCTCTCGCGCCTTGGTCCAGCGGGTAATGCGCGAGGTAGGGCCCGGGTATGACCAGCGCTTGGCGCGCCTGTTCCGCTTGGCGACTTCGCGGCATCCGAAGCCGGAAGAAGCGCAGGTGCTTGCGTCCGGCTTCCATTACCACCTCGACCGGTACCGGACCGACACTAACGCAGCCGTGGAGTTGCTCGGAGCGGAGGAAGCCGACCTTCTGGACGCGAGCCGCCGGCCCGAGTTGGCGGCCTACACGATGATGGCCAGCCTGGTCCTCAACTTGGACGAGGCCATCACCCGAGAGTAGGGGACCGGGCGGGTTGCCCCGCGGTGTCCGACCCCAACCGATCCGACCCCGCCGTATAATGGTCGCAACTTCGTGCCGATGAACTCACGTCAGCCTGCGGCCTCGCACATCACTCGTCGCTACCTGTTCGGCAAGGGAGCCTACGGACTGGGCATCGCGGCATTGGCAAGGCTCCTCGGAGAGGAGATTCCGGGTGAGAGGCAGGAGGGACGGTTCCCCCACTTCTCCCCAAGGGTCAAGAGGGTCGTCTACCTGTTCCAGTCTGGAGCACCGTCCCAGATTGACACGCTGGACTACAAGCCGGGACTCGCTGCTCTCACCGGCCAGGATCTTCCGGACTCCGTTCGCCAAGGACAGCGGCTGACGGCGATGACCGCCACGCAGTCCTCATTCCCGATCGCGCCCTCGATATTTGAGTTCCGCCAACACGGGCAGACGGGCGCTTGGATCAGCGAGCTGATGCCGCACACGGCAGGGATCGCGGACAAGCTGTGCATCGTTAGGTCGATGCACACGGAGGCCATCAACCACGACCCTGCGGTCACCTTTTTCCAGACGGGCGCGCAGCTCGCGGGTCGACCGTCGATCGGCGCTTGGGTCTCGTACGGGCTGGGCAGCTTGAACCGTGACCTTCCGGGCTTCGTAGTGATGGTGTCGTCCGGTACTGGCCGTAACGGCCAGCCCCTCTACGACCGCTTGTGGGGCAGCGGTTTTCTCCCGACCCGCTATCAGGGAGTCAAGTTCAGGTCCAACGGTGATCCCGTGCTGTACCTCTCCGATCCCGGCGGGATCGACCGTGCCGGGCGGCGGCGATACCTAGACGATCTGGGAAGGCTGAACCAGCTGAAGTACGACGACTTCGGGGACCCTGAGATCCTCACGAGGATCTCGCAGTATGAGATGGCCTTCAGGATGCAGTCCTCCGTGCCCGAGCTCATCGATCTTTCTGGTGAGCCCGAGTCGACTTTCGACCTATATGGGCCGGAGTCGCGCAAGCCCGGAACGTTTGCCGCTAACTGCCTGCTGGCCCGACGCCTGCTGGAGCGGGACGTGCGATTCGTCCAGCTATTCCACCGCGGCTGGGACCAGCACACGGACCTGCCGGAACAGATCCGCAAGCAGTGCGCGGACACTGACCAGCCCTCTGCGGCGCTCGTCCAGGACCTTGAGCAGCGGGGCCTGCTTGAGGACACTCTGGTCGTTTGGGGCGGTGAGTTCGGCCGGACGGTCTACAGCCAGGGCAAGCTGACGGCCGATAACTACGGCAGGGACCACCATCCCAGATGCTTTTCCGTGTGGTTGGCAGGCGGCGGAATTCGCCCCGGAGTCGTGGGCCAGACGGATGAATTCAGCTACAACATCGTGGAGGACCCGGTGCACGTGCATGACCTGCACGCGACCATCTTGCACCTGATGGGCATCGATCACGAGAAGCTCACGTTTAAGTATCAAGGCCGCAACTTCCGCCTGACCGACGTGCATGGCAGGCTGGTGAAGAAGGCTCTGGCCTGAGGGCCAGCCGATCGGGCATCGCTCGCCGCGCCATCCGCCATGAAGCTGTCGGCCGTATTGGTCCTCGTTGCAGGTTTCTTGGCCCTGCACCAGGACTTCTGGCTGTGGGGTGACGCAACCCTGATGATGGGATTCTTGCCTGCCGGGCTCGCGTACCACGTTGCCTATTCCTTGTGTACTGCGGGACTCTGGGCGGCGGTCTGCCGCTGGGGCTGGCCTAGTGACCTGGGCCGGCCCGGAAGCCGTGCTCCGGAAGACGGGAACGGGCAGTGACCCAGCTCGCCGTCATCTGCGGCTACCTATGCGCATTGGTTGCGCTCGCCGTGGTCGGGGGTCGCGCGTTTCGCGGCACTTCCCAAGACTACTTTGTCGCGAGCCGCTCGATCGGGCCGGCCGTGCTGATGCTGTCCGTCTTCGGAACGGCCATGACGGCCTTCTCGCTTGTCGGAAGCACCGGCGAGGCCTACAGGACCGGCATCGGCGTGTACGGGCTGATGGCCTCGTCTTCGGGCGTGCTGCATTCGGCAGTGTTCTTCTTCGTAGGTTTGAGGATGTGGTCAATCGGGGCGAGACACGGCTACACCACGCAGATCCAGTTCTTCCGCGAGCGCTTCGAGAGCGGGGCGCTAGGCCTGATGCTGTTCCCGGTGTTGGCGGGCCTAGTCGTGCCCTACGTGCTCATTGGATTGCTGGGTGCCGGAAGTGTGGTGGGTGTCCTTACCGAAGGCGCGTTCCCCGGCCTGTTCGCTTCGACTGGCGGTGCCGTGCCGCCGTGGCTGACCGGCCTGGTGATCACGACCATCGTTTCGGTTTACGTGTTCGCAGGCGGGTTGCGTGCCGCTGCTTGGGCCAACTCGCTGCAGGCTGGCATCTTCCTCGTCACCGGCATCGCAACGTTCTTGGTAATCGCGCCGAAACTTGGCGGCGTGCAGGCGGCCACCGAGGCTGTCCTGGCGGCCAGTCCCGAGAGGTTGGTCCGGGAGGGCAGCATCGGCCAGCTGCAGTTCCTTAGCTATTGCCTGATCCCGCTGTCGATCGGCATGTTCCCCCACGTCTACCAGCACTGGCTGACGGCCCGCTCGGCGGCCTCGTTCAAGCCGATGCTGGTGTTGCACCCCGTCTGCACGATGCTGGTTTGGCTGCCCTGTGTCCTGATCGGGGTTTGGGCTGTGGGGGCGACACTGCCGGACGGCTCGGCGATCGTGCCTGCCGGCTCACCTCCCAACGGAGAGCTGGGCCTCATGGTCCGGACACTGACGACGCCTCTGTTGGGAGGGTTGCTGGGAGCGGGGATTCTCGCCGCGATTATGTCCTCGCTGGACTCCCAACTACTCGCGATCGGATCGATGTTCACCAACGATGTCGCCATCAAGGTTCTGGGCCGCGACCGGCTCGGGGACCGGGAGAGGGTCTTGCTCGGGCGTTCTATCGTCTTGGCTGTGGCATTGGCGGCTTACCTCTGCTCGCTGGGCGAACCCCGGAGCGTCTTCACG
>JAJDWM010000543.1 GCA_022825595.1 Bryobacterales bacterium
GAGGTCCTGATTCGGCGCGCCAATATCGAGTACTCAGTGCTCGACGACTATTGGAACGCCGCCCCCGTGCGGCCCGATCCGCGGTTTTTTGTGTGTGCGCGGAAGTTTGACCGCTTTGTGGCTCCGCAGTCGCCGGCCAACATTCGCGAGCTTGAGGAACTAACGGATGTTTCGATAACCGATCTCGCCGGCCTCAAGCGGGCGATGGAGACGAGCTTCGAGCAGAGCCTCGAGATCGGCATGGTGACGGTCAAGTCCACTTTGGCCTACAACCGTGAGATCCGCTACGCCGAAGTTTCGGAAGCGGACGCTGCGGCCAGCTTCCAGGCTCTCCTGCGCGGCGGCGAGACGCCTCCCAGGGGTTTTCGGTCAAGAGTGCAGCGCCCGTACCGCCAGATGGAGGACCACATGTTTCACCACTTGCTCGGCCTTGCAGCTTCCAGCGGAATCCCCGTCCAGATCCATACCGGTCTGCATGCCGGCAATGGCAACTTCATCGAGAACTCGAAGCCGACGCACCTGACGAACCTATTGTTCCTCTTCCCAACCGTGAAGTTCGACCTCTTCCACATGAGCTACCCCTACCAAAGCGAAGCGGCGGCGATGGCGAAGGTGTTCCCAAACGCCTATGTCGACTTGTGCTGGGCACACATCATCTCGCCAAGCGCCTCGATTCGGACGCTCCACGAGTTCCTCGACACGGTGCCGACCAACAAGATCTTCGGATTCGGGGGCGACTACCGCTATCCCGAGCTGAGCTACGCGCACGCCAAGATGGCCCGCCAGAACGTGGCGCGCGTCCTTGCTGAGAGAGTCGTGGGCGGCTGGACTACAGAAGACGAGGGCGTCGAAGTCGCGCGCATGCTGCTCCACGACAACCCCGATGTCCTGTTTGGCGGCGGGCGCCGGCAGACGCCGGACGGATAGTGCCGGGTCTGCCCGACCTCGGTGGGCCCGTCCCCAGGGAATCTAGCAGTGCCAGACTCGCACAGGCATTGGTGCCTTCTCCCGCTGATCAACGCCAGCACAAGGGGATCGATCCCGCTGATACAGTGTGGGACAGATCGCGCCCGGTGCTCGACACGGGACTGCGCCGGTGTCAGCCACCGTCGGTCCATGCTGTTCCGGACGCGGCCGGGAACTCATGAAATGTCGCGAACGTCAATCGCCATCACTACGCTATTCCTCGCAGTCTGGCTCGGATGCGCAGCCATTCCAGAGGATTCCGCCGCCTCCGGGGCATCCGAAGCGAGTCCTTCCACGAACGCAGACTTGGCGCAGATCGCGGGCGGCTCGAGAATCGTGGACCTGACGGTCCTGGTGTCGGAGTCCCTGCCCGCGCACTGGGGCGCCAATCCACCGTTCGCGCGCTGGACCAACAACTGGTTCGAAGTCCTCGACAACGAGTACGGCACGCCGGCGACGCCCAGCGCAGCACCGTACTACTCGCAACGGTTCGTGATCGACGAGCACACAGGAACGCAGACCGACTTCCCCGCGCACTTTGTGCCTCCGCCCGACAGTGGCCTGCCCCACGCAGGGCCGATGGGCGCGATGACAGGTGACAAGTACCCCCTCGACCGTATGCAAGGTCCGGCAGTGGTGATCGACGTAACGGATATCCGGGATGCGGCCGAGCCGGGATTCTCCGCCCCTATCACTGTGGAGCGCATCCAGCGCTGGGAATCCGAGCACGGCCCGATCCAGGCCGGCGAAGTAGTGCTGTTCCGCAGCGGATACTCGGACGCCTATTACAAGCCCATGCCGGAGGGAACGCGATTCACACTCGAGCCGCTGCTGCTGAAGTCAGCACCTGCATGGCCCGCGCCCACTCCAGAGGCCGTCGGCTACCTTTACGAGAAAGGCGTCTGGCACTTGGGCACGGATGGCGCATCCATGGGCCCGGTCGAGGACGGCCAGCCCACGCATCTGGCGGGGCTTCAGCACGGCATGAGTTGGGAGGAATTGCTTACGAACCTTGGGGAACTGCCAACTCGCGGTGCCTACTACATTGCGCTGCCACTCAAGATCGTAGACCAGTCCGGCAGTCCCACGCGGGCGATTGCGTTCGTTCCCGAGGAGGAAGGCCAGTAACCGTACATCGCCCATCTTGAACGCCGGATGGCATCTAGCCTACGGGAGGGGGTCGAGCTCGGGGACTCAGGCTGCCCCGACCCCGGGCTCGCCGCGGTAGCGACGCTCATGGTCCAACAGATAGCGCTTGGCGGAGAGTCCACCGGCATACCCAGTCAACGCCCCGTCAGCCCCGATCACCCTGTGGCAGCCCAAGAGTATCGACACCGGATTCTGGCCCACCGCCGCAGCCACCGCCCGAACCGCTTTCGGCCGACCCAGCCTGATCGCCAGCTTTCCGTAGGTCTCTGTGGATCCCGGCTCGATAGCCTCTAGAGCGCGCCACACGCTGACTTGGAAGGGCGTCCCGCGAAGATCGAGTGCGATTCCTGGCGAATAGTCCAAGTCCCCATCGAAGTAACACGCCAAGAACGCCTCAGCCTGCAGCAAGGGAACATTCCCGTGGCCCCGTCGCAGGCCACCGGGAGCCAGTCTTGCTTCAATCCGCTCCGCCTGCCTAGGGAAGTACACGGCGGCGAGCCCGCGGGCGCTAGCGAGCGACCGGATCTCGCCCAGCGGCGTTTGGAACTTTGATGCCTGCATCATCGCGGCTCCGCGCACTCGTTTGGCCACACCTCGCCCCGTTCAGTTTGCCTCAACCCCTAAGTCCACGGACCTTGCCGTACGTTCGTCTGGGGAGCACAAGATCTGCCGGCCCGGCAGCCTGACAGGATTCCCCAAGGTTCCAAGTGTACTGCCCCGCCTCCCGCCAGTGCCAGCCGAGAAACTGGCCAAGATCATCCTCGGTACGCTGCAGCAGCCTGAGGCCGCCATTGGCTCATGAATCATCGGAACGGCACGAAGGGAACCTGAGACCGCTGCCGCCCGGCCGAGTCTTTGAGCAGCCACCCTCACTGGGCCGCACGGCCTCTGGAACGGCGAATGAGCGGGAAGCGCCCTGCAGGACTGAGCGAAACGGCTCGCCCACTCTGTCGT
>JAJDWM010000784.1 GCA_022825595.1 Bryobacterales bacterium
GCGGGGGAGTGCAGGCCAAGGCTTGGGAGGTCTCCAAGCCCGGCGCGCGGGAGAAGCTGGTGCGGGTGTGGACCGAGGCACGCCAAGCCCAGCAAGAGGCGCTCCATGAGCGATCCCGGGGACGCTTCGAGAAGGACCTGCAAGGCCTGCACGCGGGCCTGCAGCGGAAGGGCTGCCTGAAGAAGTACGCACGGGTGGTCGAGAAGGTGTTAGATTTTGGATTATCCGGACGTGAGATTGTCGGATTATTCGAGCCTGGTCGGCTGAGCAGTTTTTCACACTCAGACGAACCATCTACCGCGAAGTCCTTCCTCGCGAGGGACCAAACGCTGCAAATTCGTCCATCCACGACGCCGAGTCATCGCCAGGTCCGGATGGGATGGCAGGATTTTCCGGATTGATTGGACGCCGAAATGGTAAAGAAACCCGGATAATTCGACAGGCCGCTACACATAGAGATTCATAGCTTCTGCAAGAAAGAATTGGGGCTCCTAGAGTGGCGGCACCGGACATCGAGTTACCTATGTCGGGAAGTTCCTCGCATTAATCGGATCGCTCGCGCGTTTCGACGGCCAATCAATGTGACACGAATCGACCCCCAGACGCCGAAATAAAGTGCAATTCAACAGAGAAGGTGGGTCGCCTGAAGGAGAAGCACAAGCGGGTGGCCTCGCAGTACGAGGTGCAGGTGCAGGCCGGACCCAAGGGCAGGCAGCGAGGCGGCCAAGAAGGGGCACGCTGTGGCGGTGACGTGGGTGCGGATTCTTATCAAAGTGAACGCCGATTCCGATCCAAAACGAACACCTGTTGGGGTGATCGGAGCGAAGCGACGCTCCGGGCATTGAAATCGGAGATGGGCCTGAGACCCGTCTGGCATCGCAAGCGGTAGCGGATCCGCGCGCACCTGTTCGTGGCCGTGCTGGCCTGCCACGCTGTGCACCTGCTGCGGCGCAAGCTGGCCATGGCGGAGATTTGCGACAGCTGGTCCACGATCCGCAACAAGCTGGCGCACTG
The DNA here is from genome assembly GCA_022825595.1 of Bryobacterales bacterium. Taxonomy (GTDB): domain Bacteria; phylum Acidobacteriota; class Terriglobia; order Bryobacterales; family UBA6623; genus VXMF01. The sequence continues at coordinate 1,015 of JAJDWM010000784.1, forward strand.
GGATCGCGTCACGACCCGCGTGCGGACCGTCGATGGACGGCTGATCGAGAATTGCCAAGACACGACGCCGGGCCGCGAAGCAGTCGAGATCGCGAAAGCCGTGGGGGTGGAGCCGCAACTGCGCCGGAAGCAAATCTGAGGCCCAGCCAGCCTCGACCGGTCGCCCACAAAGCGTAGTGCCATCGGGCACCTTAAACCACAACTGGCTGTAGATAGAGAATCATGAACCCCTATATGTTGTGGTCCGTTGGCGAACTCCAGCGCAGGCGCCGCGTCGCGTCATCCTCGGCGACGGTGCCAAGTGGATTTGGCGCGTGGCCTGCGAACTGTTCCCGGGCGCGATCCAGATCGTGGACTTCCACCACGCAGCCGAGAAGCTTTGGGGGGTTGCCAAGGACCTCCTGCGCGATGACCGGGCAGCCGCTGAGACGTCGGCGGAGGCGCGTTGCGCGGAACTCAGGGAAGGGCGCCTGGACACGCTGCTGGCAACGCTGAAGGCCCATACGGGCCAGTGCGCGAAGGCCGCAGAATGCGAGGCCTACATCGAGACGAACCGCGAGCGCATGCGCTACGCGGACTTCCGTGCACAAGGCCTGCAGATCGGTTCCGGGGTTGTGGAGGCAGGCTGCAAGACAGTCGTCGCCGTGCGGCTCAAGCAGGCCGGCATGCACTGGACCAAGGACGGGGCGGAGGGCATCCTGGCACTGCGCTATTGCATCCTCGGCGGGCGCTACGAAGACTTCTGGGCATGGCGCTCGGAATCCCAGCACGCAGCTGCAGCCTGACCGCAACAGGCCCGATCCTCCCTGCGCAATACCCCGGCTGACCGTTCCGCACTTGGCCCGAACCATCCTCAACGGCGGCCAGTCCATCGGCCCGGCCCACTCGCTTCAGACCTGTGTAACCGCCAGAAAACCGGTGAAAATCAGAATTGTTCCGTGCACCCGCATCTTGTGTGTTGCACCTGGGACTGCAACGGGCCTCTTGGCCGTCGCCATGTTTTCCCAACAGCGTCGGCTATCTTATCCTCAGAGGGTTCGCTGCGCAGCCAGCCTAGTCTGCCAACTTACACTGTTCCGCTCACCACCAAGTCCTCGGAGTCCAGCGCAGGAACGGACATTGCCTTCGGAAATCGAAAGGTCGCCCACGAAGACCAGCGTAGTGCGGCAATGGCTTCGGAGCTGCGATGGCTTCCGTTCTCCACCTGCATGATTCCCCGAGGACGGCTATACTTCGAGTCATGAGTCCGGAATTGATCGGTATAGTGGCCGTGGGCGTCTCGCTGGCAGGCTTGGTTCTCACGGTGGGCGGCATGGCGATAGCAGCGATCCGTACGCTATCGGCCCGGATCGAAGGGCTGGAAGCCCGTATGGGAGCCTTGGAGCAACGGCAAGCGCGGCTGGAGGGCTTGATCGAAGGCTCGGGCCTGTTCCGTTCGCTGGCAGTGCCTGCTGAGGCCCCGGTCGTCGGCTCCGCTGGTTGAGCCGGGCCGCCTCGGTGCTTGGTTTCTGGAGCCCTCGGGTCTAGCCGGGATTTCACAACCGATTCAAGCCGCAATTCTTGCGCAAACCGTTGTGCTGATTGGGCTTTTTCTGTTTTTCCGCCGCCTTCAACCTCACATTTCCGGTCATCGACTAACTGGCGGTGTCCGCACTTCTGGGCGCGAGTCAGATTCTGAGCGGCAACGTTTCAACATAAACGCTCGCAACTGTTTTCGCAGGGGTGAGTGCCACAGAGGTCGTCGCCGAGTTGGGTAGCCCCCGGCGAACCCCTCGCGACCAAGTGCCGAGGCCGGCAACTTACGCCGCTCCGGTGCGGCGGCGGCGCGAGTCGGGCATGCATCCACGCGCCTCGGCGGGCTGGCATGTCGGCAGGCAGGCCTGGCTGAGGGCCGTGGACGGGTTCAGCCGCCGTTGAATTCGGAGACCAAGCGCAGCTCGGTGCCCGGATAGACCGTCCCGGTCTCGTTCAGCGCCTGCAATACGGGCTCAAGCGCTTCGTCGAGCTGCGCTTGGGACTGCCGCGGCAGCCTCACCCGCAGGACTCCCCGCCGAGGCTCCGGCAGCAGGCTGGCTTCGCTGGACAGCAGTGTCTCGCGAATCACCTCATGCGCCATCTCTGGCCGCGACAGGTGTGGTGCCAG
>JAJDWM010000278.1 GCA_022825595.1 Bryobacterales bacterium
CCAGCCTGTTCAAGGGTATCGCGTATGGCTTGAAAGGCGTAGATAGTGAAGTACGCCGAGACGAACGACAGGCTCGCACCTGGCTTAGTGCCTTCACTGAGGAATTCACCTACTCGACGAATTCGATTATCGACGACGGCGCCCGCCCTAGCGGACGCCAAAACCTCCACTGTCGCCGAGGATTCCGGCTTGGCGGGGTCGTGATCCCCGAAAGCCCCGCTCATTTCAACACGGCGCTCCAGGCACAGTGCAATTTGTGTGCGCGAAGATCGCGCGTCGGCAACAGATGCACGTGAGCACACTCCCGGCCCCAAAACCTCATGTCCTGTCCTCGTTAGCAGATACTCTGCTGCCTAATACTACAGTGGCGCGTTTTGTCGAATGCTGAATTTTTTCAGTTTATCGTTTCGAAGGACGGACGAATTGAACATTGCGAAATTTTCGGGTTCACTTGTGGACCGGGACCGGGAACCTGGTTCGTGGACGACCCGATTGGGTCCGGTGTACGGGCTGCACGGGCTGCACGGCTGCAGGCAGGGGGCCGCAATGCTCGACGCCGTCTCCCGGACCACCCGCTGCAAAATCTCGAAGTCGGTCCTGTTCGTCGAACCGGCGACCAGCTGGTCGATGTCGGGCGCAACCTCCGTCCCGGTCGCCGCCGCGAAGACTCCCGGTATTCCGGCTCCGAAGCCCGCTTCTCCTTGCGCCTGGTCTCGGCCCAGGATTCGTTCGCCGCCGCGAATGTCGGCACCACGTATCGGAAACACTGGTACTCGTCCATCAGAGGCCAACTCTCCTCGACCTCGTCCCGACGAAGACGCATCGAGGGGAACTTGCAGTCGATCAATCGGGTCAGGATGATCCCAAGATGACGTCCCGCATCATCCTCGGCACAGCGACAGTTCCGCTCTCCGCAGCACGTAAAGTTCTCCTGTCGGGATCCGGACGCATGTCGCCGATCGCCTGGAATTCTTCCCTAGGCCGGTCGCGGGCGTCGACGGGCCTTTCGACGCCTGCCATGTGAACTATTCTGCTCCGCATTTTAGGGGCAAGGATCGCCCCCAGTCTTCTTGTGCAAATGCGCCCTGTCTCAGTGACAACGGACATACATCAGGACCGTGAGACGGGTCGCCTCAGGTGAACTGTCGTAGTAGCGAAAGGGGTTGTTCATCACCGGAAGCAACGATGCCCGGTCACCGCCTCTCCCAATTTAGTCCGACAATGCTCGAAGATGCGAGGCTGTCGCTTGGGCTATGCCAGTCGTTCCGTCTCAAGGCCTGCACAGTCAATCGGAAAGAACGACGTTGATACGTATGGCAGCGCCGATTGGGCCCGTCCTTCGTTCGATTAACCGAGTTATCAGCTCCTGATCCTCTTTTGTGTATTGCCTCCCCACTTTGCATCGCAATAGCAAGTCGGCGGCCCAGGCTTCAAGACGCCAATTGTCGGAGTTTGCCGACAACTGGATCTCCCGATAGTTGGGGCTACGCTTAGGTCTGAGAGGATTATCGAGAACATTTCCTACGGCGGCGGACCGTACTACACGCGGTCCCAGGCGAGGAAGTCGGATCGAATGATAATCTACTGTCGGCAAGGTGCGCTCAAATGGAAGTTCCGGTGGGTGGTAGAGGAGATAAAAGACAGATTCTCCGAATTTCTTTTGAAATTCTTCAATGCGCTCCAACTGTTCATCATCAGGAGCAATAGCACCGTAGATCGATTGCTCAGTGAACTTGTAAGTCGTCCTCCGGAAGGTCGGCGTCGCCGTTTCGGGAGGGTTAATCAGACCGTTCAAACCATATCCAAAAGCGACGGGATCATCGGCGTCAACATCAAGGTTCTCCGGGTAGAGCCGTTTGGACTGCAAAAGTCCAATTTTCTGTACTACCGGCTTGCCGCCAACAGATACGTGAACGAGAAAGGCGACATCGGCAAGCTCCCACCTGCGCCATTGTCGGAGCCCTCCTATGTTGTGGACGTCAATCTTCACGATCGTGTCTGACGAAAGTCGTGTGGGGACGGCAAATCTGGCAACAGCATTAATGAGGGCATCGTCCAGCGTAGTCTCACGAGTGTTTGGTTGGTTGGATAAGCGCTCGGTAGTTTCGTCGGACGCTTGGCTCACGACCATTCGCACGTAGTCAATAACGTCTTCGGGAATGTTTGGCCACATTGTTTGCTTGCCTTGCTAATGCTCTGTCAGAAATTTCGCGTCGCTCCAAGCCACGCCTATACGGACTGAGTGCATGGACAGCGAGATGTAATATGTCAAACGTGTTGCGTTCAAGTGGCGGAAACGGTCTTTTTTTCGACTCCGGTGTCGCAACGCCTTCTGTCTCAATCGCGACGACGATTCTTCTTCGCCAGACAACTCATCTTGTTCGCCTCGGCGATGCTGGACGAGGAGCATAGGATCTAATCTACGTCGACCCTCCGTACCTCGAAAAGGGTCGCATGCTATGATACCTACCGTCCAAACGATCACGCTGCAGTGGCCGATATCTTGGCCCAGTTGGATGGACCCAGATGGGTGGTATCATACGACGACGTAGACGCAATTCGCAGTCTTTGTGCCTTCGCTCCAAGTATGCTTTGGTACACGGTTGGATGCAGCGGACGAAGTCGCACCCAAGGTCACGACGAATTGTTCTTCAGCAAGGACATGGCTGTTCAGGAACTCGTGCCTCCATTGCGGAAGCCGCGTGATTGTCCCGATAATCGAATAGCGGAAGCATAGGAAAGAGTACATGCCACCAAGAAGCCAGGGGCTAGTGGTCAAGATCGAGTGTGGCGACGCGGCAGTGGAGGTCAGGCCCCGCAACGTCGCGTAGACCTCCGGCGACAGCGGCATCATTGTGGTATTTGCAATCAGGAATGCGACAAGGATGGCTAGTGGGAAATATTGAGCTTCTTTGCCGAACGCTCTAACAATGCGTTGCAGCGAGAGTTCCGCTTCGCTCCACCCCGCCGAACCCCGGCGTTAGCGTCTGAAGGAGTCACGGGTGATCGAGAACAATCCAACCAATGTCGCAGTTACCCTCGACATGCTCCTCGAAGAGATCGAGGCTGAAATCGAATTCGTGAACAAAATCGGCGCCCGCACCTTTGAGGATCGTGATTACGAGAAGGCGAAGGATGCCCTTGAACGTGCGGCGAAAATCGTCAGTTTTCGCGATAAGGCAGATGCTCTTCGTCGTGAATGGCAAACTCTTTTTGGCCAAGAAGTGAACGATAATTTTACAGAAGCCCATTCTGAACGTCGCAATTTGGGCCGCCTACAGCGTGGGCTGCGTACTCGCGAAGATGCCTACTATCGCCCGATCCTCGAAGCCCTTCAAGCGTTGGGCGGGTCGGCGCAGGTGTCAGAGGTTCTCGACCGTGTTCTCCCGAATATGAAGGGTATACTGCGGGACGTCGATTACGAGCCTCTCGCTTCTAACCCCGATATGCCACGCTGGAAGAAAACCGCCCAGTGGGCACGAAACTCGATGGTCAAAGAGGGGCTCTTGCGAAGCGACAGCCGACGAGGAGTATGGGAAATTAGCAACTCGGGGAAGCAGTACCTTCAAGAGTGAACAACGGTCTACAATGCGCTGCACCTAACTGCAATTGAACGAACCCGCCGTGGCCCAGATAGTGGCCGCGTTCGTTGAATGTATGCGCCTGTTGGACCATCTGAGCGTGAGCGTGATTGTGCGCGTGTATCCGCGCGAGGCGCTGCAGTCTCTTGGCCTCGGCAGCCGGTGGCGGCGTGACCTTCCGGCGGCGGTGATGGTCTACTACGTGATCGCGATGGCGCTGTTCCGGACGATTTCGGCGCGCGATGTCCTGCGTTGCCGGGTTGACGGCCTGCGGTGGATATCGTCGGACCTTCCGGTGCTGGTGTCGGGCAAGTCGTCGATCTCGCGGGCACGCCAAGGCGCCCTGCACCGTTCTCGACGCTTCGCGACAGCCGCGCGGCGCCGCTGGCGCATCCCAGGATGCATGGCGGGTGGTATTGGGGGCTGCGCCTCGTGGCCCTTGACGGCTCGTCCCTAAACCTACCCGACTCGGTGCGCAACCGAGAGGAGTTCCGGCTTGCCGGGATCGTCGAGCGGCAGCTCGGCGTTCCAGTAGGCGCGGCTGACGACGATGGTGGAGGTCGGCACGCACGCGGCCTTCGCTTGGCATGCAGGGCCGCTGTCTGAGAGCGAGGCGGAACGCGCCGAACGGCTGCTCGGGCACCTGTCGTCCGGCATGCTGGTGCTCGCGGTGCTGTGTCATGAGCGGCGGGAGATCGAGACCGCCTATGACGAGGTCAAGACCAAATCCTCTGGCCCGGTGCCGCCCTGCGCAGCAAGACGCCCGATCTCGTCTGAATGGAGACCGATGGCTCATACTCGCCCACCACGCCGTACGCCTCCGGATCCACGAGACCGCCAACAGGGCCGGAGAGGATCCTGACCGAATGTCCTTCGTGCACGCCGTGCACGTCATTCGCCGCCGGATCATCAATCCCGACGCCTTACCCCAAAGGGCCGGCCAGCCGTCGTGATTGACGAGATCCTCGAGGAGCGCGTCGTCTCCAGCCGCGGCCAGTCCAAGCCCCGAGGGGTCAGGCAGAAGATGAGCGGCTTCCCCCTCCGCAAGCGTTGTCCGGTGTCGCGCCGGAAACACGACTGGGCGCTCGAATTCATCCCGAACTACGCCTAAAGCAAGAGTATTGCACTTAAGTCTGACGGTCAAAGTCGTTCAGCAGCAACGAAAGAGCCGCCTTGTGGGATTCTTAGTGGGCTTCCAGTTCGAGAGGTCTTCCTGTTGCAGTCGTTGCTACCGCCGCCCGTGCGGCAAAATTTGCTCCGGCGCGAATTGAATGGGTGAATTCTCCGCGAGGCACGCGGCGAACGACCGACGGTCTAGGACCAGTGACGGGGGCGGCAGCAGGGCGGCGGCAAGCTTTCGGTGCCTGTTGACGCCGAGGCGCGGCCTCCCTTCCGGACCTGGATCGCGCCCGCGGATCTCCTACGCGGCCTTGGCGGTGAGCGGCACCAGCCTACCACGACGGACAGTCTCAACCAGCTCGGTCGCCGCCCC
>JAJDWM010000347.1 GCA_022825595.1 Bryobacterales bacterium
ACGCTGAGGACGCGCTCGCCGCTACGCCTTGGAACGAACTACTCCCGGAACAGCTCCCACCCTGCCAAGCAGAGTCCGGGGCGTTCATGAACCCCGCCGAGTGGACTCGGCGCTTCATGCACCCCTATGCCGACAACAAGAAGGCAAGAGAGCCCCACGGGCACCTCGCGCCCACTTTGGTTAAGGTCCCCTCGTTCGCGACGTTTGCTATCCCTTTTGCCTGGATGCTGCGTAGTGAACAAAAGCCATCAACGAGAAATTGCCCAACCCATTGCCAGCCCGACGAGGAATCGCCGTTCAGCAGCCCTTGGGTGTTTGGCCGAGCGCCGCAGGACGCGATACTCAATCTCTTCTCCAGCCGACTCTCGCCCGAACGGTCCCTCGTCTTCTTCTACTGCAAGGAGGGCCAGCCCCTTGGTGACACCCTAGCCACTACCGCGGGTATATCTTCAGACAGGCTTGGGCGCCTATGAAATCAAGCTCTCGCTCTTCATATGCGGACATGTAGATCACGTCCAATGGAAATTCGAAGTCCAACTTGTCCAACATGTTTCGAACGAGCCCAATTCCCTGTTGGTCGTGGTAAACCACAAGCAAATCTACATCTGAGTGTGGGGCAGTGTCCCTCCGCGTCGACCCGAACAAAAAAACTTCCACATGTCCACATTCGTTATCGCTACGCGAAAGCCGGTCCAGGATATCCGTCAGTTCTCTTTTCATATCATGCCCGATTGAGACGACCCAAAAACTGGCCCCACTTGAGAATCTCAACACCAAGTTCGTCTCCTACTCCACGAGCGTTCTCTGTAACACCACCATTTGGATTTGTCTTTACGACTACAGCAAAGTCTCCGTATACTTCTCGGGCCTGCCGAACGTGTTCCGCCGTCACATCGTACTCATAGAGAAGCGTTACCCGAATCTTCGGCAGATCCCAGCGAAATACGTCAAACACTCGATCAAAGATCCGTTCGTAATGCGAAACCCGATCGTGTTGAGTTAAGCCTCGCTCGACGAAAGAGAACTCTTTCTTCTGGAATCCTCTGACCTCTTCGTGATTGATCGCGCTCATCAAGTCGCCAAATCCTCCCCAACCCAGACCGTACTCGCGTACCACCGAGATGGCAGGCCCCGTCCAGACGCCCTTTTTGGGCATGTTGGTAATAAACTGCATCTCTATACCGAGAGACAGCAACCATTCAACGGTTTGTTCCTCAACTCGACGTTCATTCAGTATCGCGCATGAAAACGGTTCGTACTCCTTGCGCTCAATGGCAACAAAAAAATCTCCATGCGGCAAGGCTGAATGAATTTCGGTATGTTTGGCTAACTGTTGTATGGCCCAATCCCGAATGGACATGCGTTACCACCTAACTACCGACGAATAGAGAATCCATTTCTGGAGGAAACCTGCTGGAGACGGCTTCAGTGTCTCCGAGATGTCTTTCTACAAGGTCGTCAAAATGTTGTCGAAACAACTCCACTATGTCGCGTTCCGTATCATGAAGGAGTTCGATGTTCTTGTCGACGAACAAGATGATCTTCCTACTGTTAGGAATTATCTGTCCAATCACCTTGTGTTTCCATATGGAGGCTTCTTCTGCCTCTGGGTTTTCGCGATAGTCGTTGTCTAGACCGTATTGTTCATGGATTGATCTATTTGCGCGGAGTATAGGCTCCAGGAACTGACGCGCGGCGTCTCGGGTCGAGACAGACGGTACTCCTATGGCTTCAGCAATTCTCGCTTTGTGACGAAGTTTCCAATCACGGAGCAAAGTATCGGGAAACTCGTCGGGACACTTGTCGATCATAGTGTGGCAGGTGGGGCAAAGCAAGATGAGGTTACTGTAGGACGCTCGATGTTCTTGGGCAAGTTTGGGTTCAGGACGGGGACCTCCATCTTGTGCCGCGAGAATGTGGGCCAGTTCTCCGATGTTGTAGTCACCCTGACCTTCCTCGGAGAATAGGGGTTTCCGACACTCTGAGCGATTGCAGTGACCGGCGGAATCTGAAAACAGGCGCAATTTGGTTTGAGCAGTGGGAATCGCCCTTCCTCTTAAACACGCCATTTGGGGTTGCACTCCTGTTCTGTGGTGTCCTTTGAAGGAACTTTTCCTCCTGGCGTGCGCCCGAAGTCCCTTTCGGTACATCGGTCGCTGTACGATGATGGGTTGGCTCTAGCGAGTAAGCTGCCGCGCGTCTTCCAGCCTGTTATTCTTGTTCGAATCCGTGGCTAATGAACTTTAACGTACGGGTGTTCTCGGTGACAGTGCGAATCACACGGTCCGGGGCGCCGTCGGGAATCTCGGCTTCGACCTCCAGGGTCACCTTGACGTTTGCGCCGACAAGACTGACGAGATGGGCGATTACTTCGTCGGCGATCTGGCTGGCGTCAAGTCCAACCCGCAAGGCATCCAACTCGACGGTCCCGTGGAAGCGCGTGGGTTGTGGGGAGATTGGGTTCACTTGTGCGACGTTACCAGATTCAGACTCGGGTATGACGGTAGTTCCTCGCCCTACCGATACAGGCCCATCTGGTGGGTCGGCCGGTGCGGTCGAGCTAGGTGCTTCCGCGTCGAGCTGTCGGCCGGCCACTTCAGGCTTCACCAGCATTCCGTACGAATCGGCATCGAGAAGTGCGATCGCCCGGCCTCCGCGGAGGCCCCGGTAACGCCGCCCCTGTTCATCATAGTCTTCCGCAAAAGCGAAGGAATCCTGCCGCCAGTTCAGAAGCGCGACTCCTTCAGCGATGGCCGTTAGCAGGACCGCTGAATCCTTGAGACGCGGTAGATAGGGGTACCGGGCGAAGTCTTCAACTATCTGTTGGACGATCACGTTATCGCCGCGCCACAAGGGAATCTGGTCCATCTCCATTCGAAGCCGGGTCGCACCCAGGGCCACGATCAAGTGTTCCTCGCTCTTGAGCCTCCTGCAGGCTCGCACCGCGAGGGTATCCTGACCCGTCAGCCTTATCGACTGCCATCCCATTGACTCCTGTGGTTTGGACTGCACGGGTACCAGCAGCCATTGGTAGGTCTCCGGCAATCGGGCCGTAACTGCGCTGGCTGAAGCGTCCAATCGTGTCTCGGCCTGCTTCACCTGATGTGGTGACAGATTGAGTTGCTCTCTCTCCGCCAGGATCGATTCCCAGGCCAAGTAATGTCGCAGCGCCTCGTCGAGGTCTTGAAGACGCGTCCTGTCAGCAGCCAGGAAAACGAGCGAATTGCGGTACAACCTCGGCGCCGTCCCGCGCGACTCCAGGATGGCCGAGGCCGCAATCTGGGCGGGGTTGTCATCTTCCCGGCTGTACGGATGATCGCTGCCTAGAACCACTAGACGCGCGTCGCGATCATCAGGTACATCCTGGCCGGACTGTGGCAGGGAATGGACACGGCTGAAGTCGCCTCTTTGACGCAGATCGGCACCGAGGCGATTCCGCAGTTCCTGAACCACTTTGTCGGGTTCACGCTTCAGTTGCTCCGCACGGTCCTCGGCTAGCTTGGTGACCGTGGGTTGAGTCGAGTACCAGTAACGGGTGCCGTCCTGGTACAGGTAAGTGGCCGCCCCTGCCAACCGCCTCAAAGCGTCCCCGAACACTGCCGGCGACTCGCCCGGAACGACGCAGCCGAGCTTGATGCGACGGTCTTCCAGACCGCGGTTTGCGGTTTCCACCGCCGGAGCCGAGCCGAGATAGATCGTGCGGGCGACCCGGCGCGCGGCCGAGAACTTGCCCAGATTGGACGTCTCCCTATCGATTCGCAACGGCAACGAACTGGGGCCGGCAACATCCTTTTCGAGGATCGGTACCCAGTTGTCCGGCAGATAGCGCGTGAGTTCAAACTGAACCTGGTTGTCATCTATCGAAACGTGGGCAGGAAGAATAAGAGGATTTGGATCACCGTTCTCCCACAGGCTGTGAATGACCGCGGCCATCAGACGAAGGACCCCGCGAGTACGCTGAAAGCTCACGAGAGTGGACCAATCCGTGTAGAGCCGGTCGAAGATTTCGGGGTGAACCGGATAGGCGGCCCGGATCCGCTTCTCGTAGTCTGTATCGCGGCACTCCACCGGAAACTCTTGGTGCTGGTTTCGGTAGAGGTCCGTAAAGGCTCGCGCCACCACGTCCCGGTCCTTGAACCGCTCCGGGTCGGTAAGGGGCTCGAACAGCCGTCGCCGAACGATCTCGAACCCCTCCTCCGCGCTGGCCGGGCGCCAGGACGATTCGACACGGGCCACCACGTTGCGTAGCCGGACGAGGGCCTCGCGACCGCGCTGCCCACCCACCTCCACGTCATCCACATGAGGGGAGCCACCTGAGTCCGACGCCGGCAGGCTGATCACCAGGAGGCAGTTCCTGGCCGCCCGAGCCGCCTCGGTGAGCGTCTGGGCAAAGGTGAACTGGGTTTCGAAGCTCCCGGCGGGAAGGTCGCTCTGATCGTGGAGTTGGCGCGCATAGGCGACCCACTCGTCGATGAGGATCAGACAGGGGCCATATTGGTTCAGAAGTTCTCGAAGCACGTCGCCCGGACTTGTGGCTCTCTCATCGTCTGCCTGGACCCGATCGAAAGCGCTCCTGCCGCCGAGTTGCCAAGCCAACTCACCCCACAAGGTCCGCACCATCGTGCCATCCGGTTTGATTGAAGGATTCCCGGGAGATATCTTGTTGCCCACCAAGACGACCCGCGCGACAGACGGCAACCGGTCTACACCGGCATCCTGCATAATCTGGTCCACGTCCATCAAGTCGCTCGTGGCAACACGCGAGAACAGGTGAAACAGGGCGAGCATCGAGTGGGTCTTCCCGCCCCCGAAGTTCGTCTGAAGGTCCACCACCGGGTCGCCGCTATTCCCGGTCAAGCGTTGCACGGCGCTCACCAGCAGCCGCCTTAGACTCTCCGTTAGATACGTACGCCGGAAGAACTCCACCGGGTCTCGATATTCGACGGTCCCTTCGCCCAGGTGCACTTGCCACAGGTCAGCGGCAAACTCGGCCTGCTGATAGAGGCCGCTGGCCACGTCCGCGTGAGGCGTAATGACCTCGCGCCAGGGTTTTAGACCGGCCGCGGCCCTGCTCTCAATGGACGCGCCTACCTGCTTGCGGCGCTCTCCCCGTGTCTGTTCATCGAACCGGACACGCAAGAGCTCCATCTTGAGCCTGTCCAATTCCTCCGACTCCGGCGCCGACACAGCCGCCAGCAGGCGACTGGCCGAGTCCAAGGCCCGGTACGCATCATCGCTGGAGATGCTTTCCTGATGCGCCCACTTGTTACGCCACCCACGCAACTCGGACACGAGACTCCGTTCCGCATTCCCCAAAATGTTCCGAAATACCAGCTGCCAGTTGTCCCAGATCAGCTTGAGCAGTCCAGCAACATCTAGTTCGGACACGGGCTTGGTGGACGCAGAGGCGTCGTTGGTAACGTCCTTGTCCGTCAACTCCCGCCTGACAAAGGGTGCGAGGCCCTCCCGGAGTAGGTCCATCGCCTTGCCGACTCGTTCGTGATTGGTAATTGCCATCCGTTGCCTCGGTTCGCTGCCGGTATCGTCTCACAGTTCAACAGCAGTCCATTCCTCGAAGAGGTTGTTTCAGCGGGCGGCCAGTTCTCGTTTCAAGTCCGCAAAGGCCGCCTCTTCAAGATCAAGGCGATCCCGTATGATCCTTTCGATCCACGCGTCCATGCTTTTCTCCCGGTGGAGGCGAGCGAAGAAAGCGGCTCGCGTGGCAAGCGCCGCAGACAAAGGAACGTTCGTGGCCTTGACCTTCCCGGCACGGACAGGTCTTCCCCAAGCCGCGTCGTCGTTTGCCTGACCGACCACGATGTTGTCAATTTCTGTCTCAGTCAGGGGTGTCCTCTTTTTTCTCATAGTGGCCATCCTGTAATGATCCGGACGACATCGCCCGGCTTCAGTTGAAAAATGACTTTCAAACGCCTTCCGCCCACCGTTCGCCCCAGAAGTTGATAGCGGTCTCTGTACGATTTGTTGCGACGGACCTCGTAGTCCGAGAAGAAGCACTCGACTGCTTCCTCGAAAGTGATTCGGTGAGAGGCAAGTTCATCCCGCTCGAAGTCATACTCGAAGTCGACTGGAGTAAAGCGCGCCCAATTCACCATTCGCAGATCTTCCCAATTTTACAAGACCACTCGAGCCAGTGCCTCAAAATCAGACCAGCCTGAGTTCCTCCGGCAAGCGGGCCAAGCGGCTGATCTCGGGCCAACTTTGAACTAAAGCATTGTACGACAACGCTTCCGCGGGACGGCCCTTCCTCTCGGCGATGCTGTACAGCCGATAAGCCAGTTCACGCGCGGTCTCTCCCACCCCTCCGAGCCGCCTTAGAAACGCCGCCGCTTGCGTCTCGCCGCCGGTTTCCAGGACGCGCACGAGTTGGTGTGCAACTTCCCATACGGTGAGTCGTGAATCGGAGGTCGGATTCCAATTGTCAGCCAGTTCGTTCGGCCGCAGAAGCCGCACCTTGCCTCCGTGGGAGGTCAGGATGCCTCCCTCGGCGATACCGGCAATACTCGTGTTCTTGGCCTTAGACAAGGTCTCGGCCACACCAAATTCACCCTCGCCAAAGCCGTGCTGCTCGAACCAAGCCAACGCCCAGCGGCTGTCCGCGTCGAAATCTCCTTCCTGCTCCGCAAGGGTTTCGTCGAGGGTCTGGTTGATGAGTGCTAGGGCGTCCCTCACTGGGACCGGCTTGCCCTCCGCATCAAGCACCTTGGCGTAGCGGGTGTAAACCGCCATTCCCGGCCCGATGGCCGCCTGGGCGAGATCGACCGGAGCGATGTTGCCGGCCTGAAGGTGGGCGAGGGCTGGCGGAAGCTCGGTCTTGAGTGCAGCGACGAATTCGCGGCGGGTGGCGAGGGGTGCGTCGTCGGGTCGCTGGCGGCAGACAAGGACGATGCTGGACGCGAGGGCGTTCGTGCCCATACTGATCATGCGGTTGCTAAGTTCCGTCCGCATGGGCCACGTGCCGGAAACAGCGAAACCAGCGCGAATCACGGCGTCAAGGAAAGTTTCCCAACCGGTGCTTGATGTCCCGGTTTCACCCTTGGTCTCCGACTGCTTGAAGGCATAGTAGATCGTAACTGGAAAGGCGGCGTGTGCCATTTCAGCGACACTTTGCATAGCGTTCGTCATGCCAGTCAGAAAAAACGCTTCTGCTTCGTCCTTGTTCGGGTGACGGTAAGGAGTGGCAACCAACTCTTCGGTTTTCGGTACGGATACCGTGGCAAAGAGCTCGGGAAAAATCGGCTTGAGCTGCCGACGTAGCCACACGTAAAAGAAGTCGGAAAGGTCCGCGTAGCCGACATTGTCATAGTATGGCGGGTCCGTAGATACCACTTTTCCCGCGGATATTCTCTGTCCAACAGCGCCCACTTGAGAGCAGTGACCAGTCGTTCCAACCCTGAACTGCTTTTCGATGACCTCACATACGGACTTGGCTGTGCCAAGTATGTCACCTCCAGCACCAGCGAATGGATTGGTTTCAGCGTAGTCCCATACCATGGGCAACGCTTGTCGGCTGAATGTCCCTACCAACTTGTCCCGGAATTCCCATCGGCACAGGCTCGTGTTCCTGTCGCAGGCTTTACTCTGGGCGAA
>JAJDWM010000010.1 GCA_022825595.1 Bryobacterales bacterium
CCCATGATTGAGGCCAGTCAGGATTCGCGACGTCAGGAAGACCGAAACTGATCCCGGCAACTCTGGCCTTCGGACTCGGCCCAGGGTGCTCCACCATCGAGGCTCCTTTGCCGACTCCCGCCCTAGTCCCACCGCCCCGGCTTCCATGACGTCGGGACCTCCTACCGCGTCAGAATTGGGTTGGGCGTGTGCCGATTGAGGAGTTGCGGGGAGGCTGGCGAGATGCGGCACAGGCTCCGTTGGGCCAGTCACGGAGTTGACTCCCACCTGCGGATCCGTTGGCGCAGTTCGGAATCGCGATGGTGGCGGTCCAGGAGTGGCATGGCTTGGGCAACGCAGGTTTGGCCAACACTGGCGAACGCTGCGGGCAACTGGTCGAGAGTGCCGCAGAGGACCTGCACGTAGCGTTCGTCGAGCAGGTTGGCGGCCAAGGCTGCCGACGTTGGCTGATCCTGTGCGCCCTAAGTTCGCGCGTCCCAAGCGGCGCAGCTGGCGCTTGGCGTTGGAGAAGCAGTGCTCGGCCGGATTGTTGGTGCGCTCCACGACCGCCACGACTTGCCCGCTGGCGTCGAACGCCACCGGATGTCCGAAGAGCTGGTACAAGTAGCGGTCGAGATACTGCAGCACGATTGCTTGGGGGCGGACCTCGCGCGGGTCCGCAGGCGGTGCCTGGACCACCTAGCGCAGGTTGTCGCGGTACTCCGAGACAGAGGCCTCGATCGAGGCCAGCCGTGCCGCCCTGCGAGCGAGGCAGGCCTGCGGCCAGTCGCGGCCGCGCAACGCGTCATGGCGCATGCGCAAGGCTGCGCGCAGCGCGGCGAAGGCGGCTTGGCTGCACTCGAGGCGCACAGCGATGGCAGGCATGCCAAAGCAGGGCTGAAGAACGGGTTCCAGCAGTTCCCGGACATGCTCGAGAGTGCGCCGCTGCCGGGGTTGCAGCGTTGGGGACAGGCGCTGGCTGGCGTGCCGCTCGAAGTCACGACACCGCCGGTAGCAATCCAAGTGCGCCAGGGCGAACGGATAGGCGGGCCGCTTGCGGGCATCGCCCTCCAAGAGCCACAGCACCAGCGCCGCCAAGTCCTTGTCGCGCTCGTCGGCGGCGGGCGCGCGGGCCTTGGAGCGCAGCGCGCCCAGCAAGCTGCGCAGGCCGCTGCGCACCTTGAGGTGGGTCAGGCTGCGGCCGAGAGCGGCGTGGTCGGCATCCATCAGCTTGCGGCCCACGGCGGCGAGGAAGTGGAAGTGGCACACCAGGTTGGCGCTGGACGGCAGGCGGCAGGCGGCGACAGCCTTGGCCCCGGCTTGCCCCAAGTCGCGCATGAAGGCCAGTCGATGCCCAAAGGCGTCCAGTTCGGCCTGAATGGCAGGGCGCAGCTCGTCGGCATTCTCGGAGCGGATGCGCACCGCGTACAGCACCCAGCCGTTCCAGCCGTCCAGACATAGGAACAGGCCGCCGCTGCCCTTCTCGCAAGTGGCGTTAAGGTGCAGGGGATAGCCATGCGGCATGGCGGCGCGCAACGCGGGGGCACGCAACAGGTGCAGCTGCTCGAGTGTTGAACTTCACAAAAAATGATCGCGGACGCGTCGGATTCTGTGATCGCGGATGACGGACAGCAAGCACCGATTTCGTCGGATTACTTGAGCATCGATGGGGTAGCGGTAGCGATGCTACCAAAGAGGCGCTACCAAACTACCCGGTGGGTGGCGGGGTAGAGAGTGTTGGCTGCCCGGATTCGGCTCGGCACGTGCTTCCCAGCGGCCCTGCAACCCTCCCTTTCGGCGGCAGCCTGCCCAGAGACGGGATGACGCTGAGCATCTTGCCAGGATAGGGCGGTAAAGTGCGTGCCCGTCTGGTATTCCCGGATTATTCGACCATCGGCCCAATTCTGCGTCCTGCTAATCCGACGAGAACGGTCCGTTTCACGTCCAAATAATGTGACGCGCAACACTCCAGCAGCTGCAGGAACCGGTCGCAGAGCGCAGACACGGAGCCGTCGGAGAGTTCGATGCCGCGCCGGGCAAGATCGGCGCGGACTTCGGCGCGCTGGCGCAAGTGGTGGTAGCGCTGCAGCCCGGCCCACACGATCAGGTCATAGCCGAAGCGCTGGCGCGGAGGCGCCAGGCCTGACAGCTGGCGCGAGCCCACGGGCGGGGCCGCGCAAGACCGGCATTGGCGGCTGGTCTCGCGCGCCAGCAACGTGCCCGCGGCGAGCGTGGAGAGCGTGCGGGTGCGCGTCTTTTGGACGAGCAGGTCGCCGGCGCAGAGGGGGCAGCGCCGGGCTTCGGGCTCGAAGTTGACCACGGGCAGGCCGGTCGGGGCTGGCAGGGCGCGGGTGAGGCGGGCGGCGGGCCAAGCGGGCCAGACGGGCAGGCCTCGCAGCAGGATCAGCACCCTGCAGGCCCCCCTTTTTCGACGACACGGTGCAGGTCGTAGCGGGCGAAGACGGCAGTGATGTCGGACAGCCCGACGGGCGGGGAATGGCCCTGCAGGTGGCGGGCGAGTTGGACGGGCGAGGCGGAGGGGGAGCGGATCACGGCCAGCAGGACCTCGATCACGACCGCCGGGTCGGGGTCGGATGCGAGAGCCATGCGGTGCTGGCGGGCTTGGCGCTGTCGGTCGGAGACGGAAGGGTCGCGGGAGAGGTAGACGAAGACGCCGTGGATTCTCTCGCGCCGGATCAAGGATTGGCGCAGTGCGGAGATCAGCAAGGAGCGCACTTGCACGTGCAGCAGGGATTGCAGCTCCTTGGAGGTCCAGCCGGCGTCGGCCTCCCGGACGAGGCGGGGCACGGTGGCGGTGAGAGTGCGGTCGCGGGAGAAGCGCGCCGGGCCCAGGGAGAGCAGCCCGTAGTGGTCGAAGCGCTGCGGGTCCGCCAGGGTGTAGAACCTGCCGTTGTGGTTGTAGCTGCGCAGGTAATCGACTTGGCGCAGGTAGCGGAAGGTGGTGGCGGGCGAGGCGTCGGCAAGGGCCGCGCGGAGCTGGTCGAGCGTGAGCGGGCGAGAACCGGCGAGGGCCTCGGCGAGCATCTCGGGAGTGCGCTTGGGCATGCTCCCATGGTATGGCAGATGTCCGTCATACTCTATCAACACAGCCCCTCGCAGCCGCCGGCCGTGGGCAGATAGGGGCAGAATCAGGCGCTAGGCCTGCCTTTTGGCAGGACAGAATGGGAGAGTATGACAGGGACGGCCCGGCTCATCGGCGGGCCATGGCCGCTGCAGGCAGGCTCAGGCGGATGTCCGCCCGAGTGATCATCGACGATGCAGATTCACGCAGGATGGCAAAGACACTCCCATCCCAGTGCCAGTTTCAGGCGTTTGATGCTATCCATCCGCACCTGAAGCCAAGACTCACTTGCGTGGGCGAGCGACTTGCTAGGCCCGATGCATGAGCCCGCTCAGGTGAGAAGCGTGGCTGAACTGACGATTCGCCACTAATCCAACCACTGTCTGACGCGGTAGCTTGTAGTTCTCTGTCGCGAGGCAAATGCCTCTTAGGGCAAGTGGCGCGCTTGGCCGAGGATTCCAGGCTCATCGCGACGTAATTCGGCCGCACGAAATGGTGGGCAGTCATGGCTTGGACCGCAATCATGGCTCGAGCCGCTCACTCGTCCCGCCAGCGAATCGGCTGGGCACTCGAACTCTGCACTCCGGATTGTGCCGGATGGGCTGCTAGGGTATCCTTCGAATGACGGAGGGGAACCCCTCAAGACGAGGGAGGCCGCTGTAGTTGCGATCACTCGAATTGTTCACAGGTGCGGGTGGGCTTGCCTTGGGGACCCATGCCGCAGGCTTCAGGCACATTGCTCTTCTTGACTGGAATCGTGGTGCCTGCACTACGTTGCGGGAGAACGTCCGCCGAAATGCCGTGCCCGGGGTTTCGGATTGGAGGGTGATCGAGGGCGATGTCCGAGAATGTGACTACGCCTCCTTCAGATCCGTGCAATTGCTTGCGGGTGGCCCGCCCTGTCAGCCTTTCAGCATCGGCGGAAGACACCAAGGAATGAACGATGACCGCGATATGATTCCCGAGTTCATCCGTGCAATTCGGGAGGTTCAGCCGGCTTCATTTCTATTCGAGAACGTAAAGGGGCTTACGCGCAAGACATTCAGGAACTACTTGGCCTATATCGAGTTACGGCTTCAGCACCCTGAGGTGGACGCAGCTCCGGAGGCCACTTGGGACGAGCATCTTGCTAAGCTTGAGGATGTACACACTCGTGGAGCCTGCGACGGTCTTCACTACCGCATTGTGCGCCGATTGCTCAACGCAGCGGACTATGGCGTGCCCCAACTCCGGCAGCGTGTGTTCATAATTGGGTTTAGACGCGACCTCAATATTGAGTGGCACTTCCCCGAACCGACCCACTCACGGGAAAAGCTTCTGTATGACCAGTGGATTTCGGGCGATTACTGGGAACAGCGTGAATTAAAGCAACCTAGGCTTCCCACCAAGATTGCACGGGCCGTCAATCGGCTGCCTACGCTCTGTCCCCCCAGAGGAGAACCGTGGCCGACGCTTCGGGACGCGATCTCAGGCCTGCCTGAACCCAGTCCGCCGGGTGAAGAACCGGGCGCTCTTTTTCACAGGTTCCAGCCGGGAGCCCGCGCCTATCCAGGACACACGGGAAGTCCACTCGATTTACCTGCAAAAACGCTGAAGGCGGGCGTCCATGGGATTCCCGGTGGCGAGAACATGATTGCGTACCCCAATGAGACCGTACGGTATCTGACTGTGAGGGAGGCGGCAAGAGTCCAGACGTTCCCCGATGCCTGGCGGTTTACCGGAAGCTGGACAGAGTCGATGAGACAGCTTGGGAACGCCGTGCCCATGAGACTCGCCACCACGTTGGCGAAGAGCGTCGCCGCTAGATTGGC
>JAJDWM010000018.1 GCA_022825595.1 Bryobacterales bacterium
GGCGCAGCATCGAGTCGATCGCGCCGTCGAGCCAGGCGGGGTCGCCACGACCGCTGCCGGTCGAGGAGAGGATGACGCCCGTCCCGAGGGGCTTGGTCAGGTAGAGGCGATCGCCGGGGCGGAGGGCGGACTTGCGGAGGAGGCGGGAGGGGTTCACCAGGCCGAGCACGCTGAGCCCGTACTTGGGCTCGTCGTCCCAGACGGTGTGGCCGCCGGCGACGGCTCCACCAGCCTCGGCGACCTTCTCGGCGCCCCCGCGGATGATCCCGGCGGCGACCTCGGGCGGCAGGTCCTCGGGGAAGGCGGCCACGTTGAGGGCGAGCACGACCTCGGCGCCCATCGCGTACACGTCGGACATGGCGTTGGCAGCGGCGATCGCCCCGTACTGCCAGGGGTCATCGACGAGCGGGGCGAAGAAGTCGAGCGTGGCGACGACGGCGGTGCGCGCGTTGATGCGGTAGACGGCGGCATCGTCGGGCGTCCCCAGCCCGGCGATGAGGTCGGGGTGCCGTTCGGGGTCGAACGCGGCGGTCAGCGGCGACAGAACCTGCGCCAGGGCCTCGGGGCCCGCCTTGGACGCTCAGCCGCCGCAGCCGGTCAGGTCGGTGAGCCGGATCTCGTGTGCGGTCACGGGGGGATCGTAGCCCACGCGGGCGCAGCGCGATCGCCGCGTGCCAGAATGGCCGCGTGACCCCCGATCCCGAGACGATGATGGACGCCCTCGCCGGGCTCTACGGCGAGCCGCAATCGCGGCCCCACGGCGACGCCGTGGCGGAGCTCGTGCTGACCGTGCTCTCGCAGAACACGTCCGACACGAACAGCGGTCGTGCGTTCGTGCAGCTCATGCGGCGCTACGCGGACTGGGACGCCATCGCCGAGGCGCCCCTGGAGGAGCTGGTCGCGACGATCCAGACGGGCGGGCTGGCGCAGCAGAAGGCGCCGCGCATCCAGCGCATCCTGGAGTCCGTGCGGGAGCGGGCGCCGGACTGGAACCTCGCCTTCCTGGAGGAGGAGCCGCTGGAGGAGGCGCGCACGTGGCTGCGGGGGCTGCCGGGGGTGGGTCCGAAGACGGCCGCGTGCGTGCTCCTGTTCGCGCTGGGACGGCCGGCGCTGCCGGTCGATACGCACGTGGAGCGGGTGGCCAAGCGGCTGGCCCTGGTCCCGCCGAAGACGACGCCCGAGCAGGCGCACGAGCGCCTCGAGGCGCTGGTGCCGCCGGACTCGTACTACCGCTTCCACATGCTCCTCATCAAGCACGGGCGGCGGACGTGCGGCGCACGGGCGCCTCGGTGCGAGGCCTGTCCCCTGGAGGGGTCGTGCCCGGCCAGCGTTCTGCGGGCGAGCGGTTGAGCGCGACCTGGCCGCGCACGCCTCGAGGGCATAGGCTCCCGCACGCCAAAGGGGGAATCCCGTGAACATCGCGCTGCTCCGGGGGATCAACGTCGGCGGGAAGAACAAGCTGCCGATGAAGGACCTCGCCGAACTGTTCCGGGAGGCGGGGTGCGAGGACGTCCGCACCTACATCCAGAGCGGGAACGTGCTGTTTCGGGCGGAGGCCACGCTGGCGGACGCCATTCCGTCCCTTATCAGCGCCTCCATCGAGGAACGCTTCGGCTATCGCGTTCCGGTAGTCATGCGCACGGCAGCGGATCTCCGGGCGATCGTCGAGGCGAATCCCTTCGCCGAAAGCGGGGCCGAGGCGAGCAAGTTGCTCGTGCTCTTCCTCGCGGATCAGCCGGACCCCGCGCACGTCGGGGCGCTGGACCGGAATCGCTCTCCGGGTGACGAGTACGCGGTCGTGGGTCGCGAGGTCTTCCTGCACTGCCCGAACGGGTTCGCCCGCAGCAAACTCACGAACAGCTACTTCGACTCCGCCCTCTCAACCACCAGCACGGGCCGAAACTGGAAGACGGTCGGGAAACTCCTCGAACTGGCGACCGGCGGCGGCTGACGGTCTAGCGGGCGTTCTCGTCGCGCACGCCGCCGACCTCGGGTTCGCGCGTGCCGCCGACCTCCGGCTCGGGAGGTGGTGGGGGCGGGGCCGCCCCGGGGCGGGAGCCCGGGGCAAGGCCGGCGAGGCGGTCGCGCAGGGCGGAGAGGCCGGGGAGGCGGAAGGGAAGGGGCAAAGGGGCGGCGGGGTGGGCAGAGAGGTCGTGCGCGGGGCCGGGAACGGCGGTGAAGGGGAGGACGGGCCCGACGTCGTACTCGGCGGGGTCAAGCGACTCGTCGGAGAAGAAGCGGTCTGCGATGAGCCCGAGGAGCCACCCGGAGAGAGTAATGATGAGCCCGAGCACCCCCGTGATGAGGAAGTTCCGCTCGGGCACGTCGACCATGGCCAGGGCGATCGTCTGGAGGTCGACGATGAAGGCGTCGCCGGAGCCGAAGCGCGTGAGCACCTCGCTGCCGCCGCGGGTCAGCAGGTAGCCGAGGGCGGAGGCGAGGAGGATGGGCGCCCCGAAGGCGGTGAAGCGGGCGAAGCCGCGGTTGAGGGCGAGGGTGGTCGTGCCCGTCAGGGCGGCGGCGATGAAGCTCGCCAGGGCCACCCACTGGGCGCGTCCGTGGGTGTTGCCGGTGAGGAAGCCGACGAGCTCGCGGATAAGCGTGGCGAAGGAGAAGAGCTCGGTGGCCTGCTCGCCGGTTTCGTCGAAGGCATCGAGCCCGGTGGCGTAGACGAGGTCCGCGGAGCGGTCGAGGACGAGGGCGCGAAGGGTCGCGTCGTCGGAGGTGAGCGCCTCGAGGCGGGTGAGGGTGACGGGGAGGGGGTAGCCCGGCAGCTCGAGGGCAGGCTCGGCGGAGATGCGCGCCTCCTCGCGGAGGGCGGGGAGGTTCTCCTGGAGCGTGCGGTCGACGTCGGTGATGGAGCCGATGCCGGCCGCGAGGATGCCCCGAGCGCGGTCGGGCTCGGTGACCTCGTAGACGCTGAGGGAAGCGATGAAGAGGAAGAGGGCGATGGCGAAGAGGCCGGCGGCGAGGGAAGAACCGCCGTGCTCGGCCTCGGCGTAGGCCTTCCCGAAGATGCGCTCGCTCACGGGGCCGCGGCGGGGGAAGGTCGACCGGCGGCTCAGCATCCGATCACCCTACACCCTGCACGACAATGGTCCCGGCGATGCGGTCGTGGAGGGCGCGGCGATAGGGGTCGAAGACGGCCCAGAGGAGTCCGGCCACACAGATGAGCAGGCTCACGCCGACGAGGGCGCCGGCGGCGGCAGGCGTGCCCCGGAGGACGTAGGCGAAGACGGCCCCGAGGGAGAGAACCAGGACGTAGATGAGCATGCCGGTCACGCGGGCGAGGGCGCCGAGAAGGCCGAGGGGAGCGCCGTCGGAGCGCACCACGCCAATGTGCATGACGGCGGCGCCCGCGGTCTTCCCCCAGACCGCGAGGCCGACGAGGAAGTAGAGGAGGCAGGCGGCGGGCGCCGCTCCGACGAGCGCCCAGAAGAGGCTCACGGAGTCGCTGGATGCGTTCACGCGGTCGAAGTCGGAGGAGAGGAGGAGGTTGACGGAGCCGGCGATGATGAGGAGCCCCGAGACGAAGAAGAGCACGACCGCATCGATGGCGACGGCGGCGATGCGGGCCTCGAAGGAGGCATAGCGGAGGCGGCGCGCGGATGGGTGACCGAGCGCCCCTCCGGGGGCCGCCGCCGAGCCTGCTTCCATGAGCGCCGCCATTGTATCGCCGCGGTGGGGGCGCGGGCGGAAGCCGGGCACAACTGCCTAGACTGGGAGGATGGCACCGTTGCTCCCCGCCGGGCTGGACGCCGGGCCCGTCGAGCCGCGCCCGTGGCGGCCGCCGCTGGTCCTGCTGACGACGACGGCCGCGGGAACGCTGGCGCTGGCGCTGGCGATCTCGCTCAGCCTGTTCCCGGCGCGGGGGCCGCTGGGGAGCGACGAGTACTCGATCTGGCAGTGGGAGGCGGCGCACCTGGCCGGATCCGTCTTCAGCCTGCTGGGGGTGGGCGCGGAGCTCAGCGAGGAGGAAGAGGCGGAGCGCCTGGAAGCGTACTTCCGCCTGACCTCCGCGATCAGGGCCGAGCTGCAGGCGCAATCGCCGGACCCGGCACTGCTGGAAGCACTCGCGAGCGAGCGAGCGCTCTACGAGAACGACGTAGAGCGCATCATCGAGGGGTACGTAACGGACGCGGTGGTGGAGGCGGGGCTGGAGCGGCCGCTGCCGCTCTTCAGGGGTATGTCGATGCTCTGGCCGGCGGTTGACATCGAGTTGACGAACCCGCCGCAGGTGCTCGTGCGCTCCCGCCGGGACGAGATCCGATCGGCGGGCTACACGCTCCTGCGGGCGGATCTGACGCTGGACGAGATCGAGCGCATCGAGGCGCACACGGACGACGAGGACATCGTGTCGGTGGTGGTGCCCATCGGGGGGCTGGCGGTCTACCCGGCGATCATCCGCGAGGACCGCTCGTACAACTCCATCCTTCGCACGGCGGCGCACGAGTGGGTCCACTTCTACCTCGCCTTCTACCCGCTGGGCCTTGCCTACGGCGCCCCGGACGGACCGACGCTGAACGAGACGGTGGCCAACGTGGCGGAGCGGGAGATCGCGCGCATCGCCCGGGGGTTGCACCCGGTCGAACTGCCCGAGGGGGCCGACGGGCGCGCGCCGGATCGCGAGCCGCCCTCGCTCGTCTTCGGCGTGGAGATGCGGGAGCTGCGGCTGGCGGTCGACGAACTGCTGGCGGAGGGGCGGGTGGCGGAGGCCGAGGCGCTGATGGAGGAGCGGCGGTTGCACATGGCCGAGCACGGCATCGTCATCCGCAAGATCAACCAGGCGTACTTCGCCTTCTACGGGTCGTACGCGAACCTGCCGCAGTCGTCGGACCCGATCGGGCCGAAGGTCGAGCGCCTGTGGGAGGAGACGGGCGACCTGGCGCTCTTCTTCGCGCTGGTGCGGGAGGTGGAGAGCGTGGCCGAACTCGACGCGGTGCTCTCGCGGCTGGGGGTGGATCCGGCGGCGCTGGTAGTGGAGTAGGCGGTCGGGACGGGGCCGCGCGACGGCCCGACCGCAGCCGGGAGGCGACTGCGTCCGCTCATGGGGCCGTGATAGGATCGCCGCCACCACAACACGGGAGGAAGGCCGTAGCCGACCAGGGGTTGCAGGCGAAAATTCGCGTCGCCCCGGGGCTCCGTGCGCGCAGGGCGGCGGGGACGTGCAGTCCGGCAG
The DNA here is from genome assembly GCA_022825595.1 of Bryobacterales bacterium. Classification (GTDB taxonomy): domain Bacteria; phylum Acidobacteriota; class Terriglobia; order Bryobacterales; family UBA6623; genus VXMF01. The sequence goes on from JAJDWM010000018.1 coordinate 5,180, forward strand.
AACGGCCTCCACGCAAACCGAGAGGAAAGGCAGCATGACCAACAACCAGCACTGGTGGCCGGAGCAGGTAAGCCTGAAGCCGCTCCGCCAGAACTCTTCGCTCTCCGACCCGATGGGCGGGGACTTCGACTACGGCGAAGCCGTCGAATCGCTCGACGTCGAGGCGCTGCGGCGCGACATCGAAGAAGTGATGACGACCTCGCAGGAGTGGTGGCCGGCGGACTACGGCCACTACGGGCCCCTCTTCATCCGCATGACGTGGCACGCCGCCGGCACCTACCGCATCCACGACGGCCGCGGGGGCGGCGGCTCGGGGCACCAGCGCTTCGCGCCCCTGAACAGCTGGCCGGACAACGCCAACCTCGACAAGGCGCGCCGCCTGCTCTGGCCGATCAAGCAGAAGTACGGCCGCAATCTCTCCTGGGCCGATCTGCTCATCTTCGCGGGTGACTGCGCCCTCGAGTCGATGGGCTTCAAGACGTTCGGCTTCGGCTTCGGCCGCCCGGACGTGTGGGAAGCGGACGAGACCGACTGGGGCGAGGAAGGCGAGTGGCTCGGGGACGAGCGCCACGACGCCGACGGCGAGCTGCAGGGAGCCCTCGGCGCGGACCACATGGGCCTCATCTACGTGAACCCGGAGGGCCCGAACGCCAACCCGGACCCCATGGCCGCCGCCCGCTACATCCGCCAGACATTCAAGCGCATGGCCATGAACGACGAGGAGACGGCCGCGCTGATCGCCGGCGGGCACACCTTCGGCAAGGCTCACGGCGCCTCCCTCGAGGCGCACGTCGGCCCAGAGCCGGAGGGCGCGGGCATCGAGGAGCAGGGCTTCGGCTGGACCAGCGCCTACGCCAGCGGCATGGCCAACGACACCATCACCAGCGGCCTCGAGGGCGCCTGGACGAACAACCCCGTCCAGTGGGACAACAACTTCCTGGAGAACCTGTACGGCCACGAGTGGGAGTTGACCAGGAGCCCCGCCGGGAAGTCGCAGTACCGGCCGACGAACGCGGGCTCCGTGGCGACCGTCATCGACGCGCACGACCCCGAGACGAAGCACGCCCCCATGATGCTGACGACGGACCTCTCGCTGCGCCAGGACCCCGACTACGGGAGCATCACGCAGCGGTGGCGGGAGAATCCGGAAGAACTCGCAGACGCATTCGCACGGGCGTGGTTCAAGCTGATCCACCGCGACATGGGTCCGCGCAGCCGCTATCGCGGCCCGCTCGTGCCCGACGAGGTGCTCATCTGGCAGGACCCCGTTCCCGATGTCGACCACGAGCTGGTCGACGACGGCGACATCGCCGGCCTGAAGGCCGCAGTGCTGGGCTCGGGCCTGTCCGTCTCCCAGCTGGTCTCGGCGGCGTGGGCCGCGGCCTCGTCGTTCCGGGGCACGGACAAGCGCGGCGGCGCCAACGGCGCGCGCGTACGCCTCGCCCCCCAGAAGGACTGGGAAGCGAACGACCCGGCCCAGCTCGCGGCGGTGCTCTCGACGCTCGAGGGCATCCAGGCCGACTTCAACGGTTCGCAGTCGGGCGGCAAGCGCATCTCGCTCGCGGACCTGATCGTCCTCGCCGGCGGCGCGGCCATCGAGCAGGCGGCCCGCGATGGCGGCCACGACGTGCAGGTGCCCTTCGCCGCCGGGCGCACGGACGCCTCGCAGGAGTGGACCGACGAGGAATCCTTCGCCGTTCTCGAACCGACGGCCGACGGGTTCCGCAACTACGTCCAGGACGGGCAGGACGGCCGCGCGGAGGACCTGCTCGTCGAGCGGGCCTCCATGCTGACGCTGACGGCGCCGGAGATGACGGCGCTCATCGGCGGCCTGCGCGCCCTGAACGCGAACACGGGAGGCTCGGCGCAGGGCGTGCTGACCGACCGGCCGGGGACGCTCTCGAACGACTTCTTCGTGAACCTCCTCGACGTGGCCACCGAGTGGCAGCCGGCCGGGGACGTGTTCGAGGGCCGCGACCGCGACAGCGGCGACCTGAAGTGGACGGGGACGCGCGTGGACCTCGTGTTCGGCTCGAACTCCGAGCTCCGCGCCCTCGCCGAGGTCTACGGCTCGGACGACGGGCAGGCGCAGTTCGTGTCCGACTTCGTCGCCGCCTGGGACAAGGTGATGAACCTCGACCGCTTCGACCTGAAGTAATCGAGGGGAACGGCTTCACGTTCAAAGGGGTCGGCTCTCCGGAGCCGACCCCCTTCGTGTTGCCCGCGCTCAGCCGGCGGCGACCGGCTCGCGGGCGTGGAGGACGTAGCCCTCGTAGCCTGCCTCCGCGACCTCGTTGCACTTCGTCCGGTACACGTCGAGCCCACCCGCGTAGGGCATGAACACACGCGGCTTGCCGGGGATGTTCGCGCCCAGGTACCAGGAGTCGGCGAGCATGTAGAGGGTCCGGCTCGCCGTCTCGTTGACGTGGTCGACCCACTCCGTCTCGGCTTCGAGGTCCGCCTCGGCGAGCTCGATCCCGTGCTCGACCATGTAAGCGACGAAGTCCGAGACGAACTCGACGTGCTGCTCGATCGTGGGGGGCATGTTGCTCAGCACAGAGGGGCTGCCGGGGCCGGTGATCATGAACATGTTGGGGAACCCGGCGGGCGACAGGCCCAGGTACGCCTTCGGGCCCTCGGCCCACTTCTCCCTGAGCGCCTGGCCGCCGCGACCGCGGATGTCCATGCGGTTGAAGGCGCCCGTCATGCCGTCGTAGCCGGTGGCGAACACGATCACGTCGAGCTCGTACTCGCCTTCGCGCGTGCGGATGCCGGTCGGGGTGATCTCCTCGATGGGCGCGTGGCGGATATCGACCAGGTCGACGTTGTCGCGGTTGTAGGTCTCGTAGTAGTTCGTGTCGATGAGCGCCCGCTTCGATGCGAAGGGGTGGTCGCGCGGCATCAGCGTCTCGGCCGTCTCGGGGTCATCGACGGTCTCGCGGATCTTCGAGCGGATGAACTCGGCGGCGGTGTCGTTGGCGCGCCGATCGAAGGTGATGTCCCCGAAGGTCGTGAGGAGGAAGCGGAAGCCGCCCTCCTCCCACGCGGCCTCGTAGATCCGGCGGCGCTCGTCGTCGTCGAAGTCCAGCGCGGAACGCTCGGCCTCGTCGTAGGGCGTGCCGCCGCGGGACCAGCGGGTCTTCTCGAAGATCTCGTCGTAGCGGCCCTTGACCTCGTCGAGGAACTCGGGCGTGACGGTGCCGTGGCGGGCGGGGATGGTGTACTGGGGGGTGCGCTGGAAGACGGTCAGGTGGCCGGCCTGCCGGGCGATCACGGGGATCGCCTGGACGCCGCTCGATCCCGTTCCGATGACGCCCACGCGCTTGCCTGCGAAGTCGACCCCTTCGTGCGGCCAGGAGCCGGTGTGGTGCCACTCGCCCTCGAAGCGATCGAGGCCCTCGATGCGGGGCATCTGGCCGGCGGAGATGCACCCCACGCCGGTGATGAAGTAGCGCGCGAGCACGCGGTCGCCCTGGTCGGTCTCGATCTCCCAGCGATCCAGGTCCTCGCGGAAGTGCGCGGCCGTGACGCGCGTCTCGAACTGGATATCGCGGCGCAGGTCGAAGCGGTCGGCGACGTGGCTCAGGTAGCGCAGGATCTCGGGCTGCTCGGGATACTTGCCGCTCCAGGTCCACTCCTGGGCGAGGCCCTTATCGAAGGAGAAGCAGTAGAGGTAGGACTCGGAGTCGCAGCGGGCGCCGGGGTAGCGGTTCCAGTACCAGGTGCCGCCCACCTCGTCGCCGGCCTCGAACACGCGGGCGGAGAGGCCGAGCACATCGCGCAGCCGGTAGAGCATGTACATCCCGGAGAACCCGGCCCCGACAACGACGGCGTCGAGCTCCACGCGGGTGGTGTCGGTGGTCATGCGAATCCTCCTTCGCCGGCGGGCGTGGCGGCTACGATACGCCCCCGGCAGCGCCCCTGGACCGCTCGTAGATGGTCGCGCGGACCGCCTTCACGACCTGCTGGAACCCGCTCTCGCTGCCGGGCAGCATCAGCAGGGTGAAGAAGCCGTGGGTCTGGCCCTCGTGGCGCTTGAGCTCGACGGGCACGCCGGCCTCGCGGAGCCGATCGGCGTAGGCCTCGCCTTCGTCGCGGAGGACGTCGTATTCGGCGGTGAGCACGACCGCCGGGGGGAGGCCGGAGAGGTCGGGGGCGCGCAGGGGCGAGGCGTCCGGCTCCCGCCGGCGGGCGAGGTCGGGGACGTAGTGGTCCCAGAACCAGGCCATGGCCTCGGTGGTCAGGAGGAGCTGGTTGGCGGGGTTGGTGTAGGAGGAGCGCTCGAAATCGGCGTCCGTGACGGGATAGATGAGGATCTGCCCCGCGATCGGCGGTCCCCCCCGATCGCGTGCTCGCAAGGCCATCACGGCGGCGAGGTTGCCGCCCGCGCTGTCGCCGGCAACGAACAGCGGCGCGCCGGGCCGCGCAAGATCGGCGAGGCGCCCGCCAGCCCACTCCAGCGCCGCCCAGGAGTCGTCGACGGCAACCGGGTAGCGGTGCTCGGGCGCGAGGCGGTAATCGACGAGAACGACGGAGCACGAGGTGCGCTCCGCGAGCTTGCGGCCGACCGTGTCCGTCTCATCGATGGAGCCGACGACCCACCCGCCCCCGTGGTAGTAGACGATGACACCGGCCGGCCGCTCGAGCGGCACGAGCACGCGCAGGGGGACGTCGCCATCCGGCACGGCCAGCCCGTGCTCCTCGATGCGGAACATGTCCGGGGCTGGCCCCGCCTGCGCCGCCATGCCCGCGGCGAGGGCTCGCGCCTCCTCGACGCTGCTTTCGTGCAGGGGTTTGCCGCCGCCCGCGGCCATCTGCTCAAGCAACTCGGCAGTCGCGAAGTCAACGGTCATGTGGCGTTCTCCGGGGCGCTCTCCGCGCCGCCGCAGCGCATCCTACTGGCCAGGGAGCCGGTTTGCGCTGCGCGGCCGGGAGGACAACGAGGCGGACAGCCGGCCCTCGCTGTCAACTTCCGCGCCACGGCGCAGGTCCGGGGCCTTCCCCGGCCCCGGGGCGGCGGACCCCGACATCGGGCGGTCCCCGGGCGTCTCCCTGGCTCTTCCGCCGTTTGTCGCCACAGGCCCTTGCACGGTGTGGAGACGTAGTTCAAGATTACGTCCTGCCTACGAATTCTCGTTAGGTATCACTAACAACCGGGGGTACCCTCGACCGTGGCCCACATCCAACCTGCCTTCCTTCGCCACCCGCGCTCCGGGCGCGTGCTGACGGCCGCTGCCCTCCTGCTGGCCCTGACCCTCGCGGCGGTCGCCGGCTGGGCGTGCACCGATGAAGACGAGTCCATCACCGTCTACGCCGGCCGGAGCCAGAACCTGATCGGCCCCCTGCTCGAGCGGTTCGCCGAGGACACCGGCATCGACGTCGAGGTCCGGTACGGCGGCTCCACCGACCTCGCCCTCCTTCTGCAAGAGGAAGGCGAACGGACGCCCGCCGACGTGTTCATCTCCCGGAGCCCCGGCCCCATCGGCTTCCTCGCCGAGCGGGGGCTGCTGGCGGAGCTGGACGACGACGTTCTCGGGTTGGCTCCTTCGAGTCCCTCCAGCTACTGGGTCGCGCTCACGGGGCGCCAGCGCGTGCTCGTCTACAACAAGGAGCTGTTCGACCCGGCCGACCTGCCAACGTCCGTCTACGAGCTCACGGAGGAGAAGTGGCTGGGGCGCGTCGCTTTTGCTCCCACGAACGGGTCGTTCCAGGACTTCTTCACCCTCTTCCGGCTGTCCGACGGCGATGATGTCGCGCTCGCCTGGCTAACGGCCCTCCACGAGGGCGGGGCACCGGTCTACCCGAACAACGTCTCCATCGTGCAGGCCGTGGCCCGGGGCGAGGTCGAGCTGGGGCTCGTGAACCACTACTACAACCTGCGCATCAAGGTGGAGGATCCTTCCACCCCCAGCGAGAACCACCGCTTCGCCGATGGCGATCCGGGCGGCGTGACCATCGCCACCGCCATCGGGGCGACCGCCTCGGGCGACAAGGACGTTGCCCAGAAGCTCATCCGCTTCCTCACCGGCAAGGTGGCGCAGGAGTACTTCGGGCAAGCGAATTTCGAGTATCCGCTCGCCACGGGGGTTGAACTTGAAGGCATCAACGCCCAGCCGCCGGGCTTCATCGACCTCGGCGAGTTCGACCGCCTGGGCACCAGCCTGGAGCGCACCATTGAACTGATCCGGGAGGCCGGCTTCGAGCCTTAGGGGCGCCCGGCAAGGGGCCGCGCACGGAGGGCGAGGTCGGGGCGCAAGCGGGCCCGACCGCAGCACGGCACCAGCTGGGGGTTGGCAACGCAGTTCACCGGGCGAGGTGGCTGGGGACGGAGGCGACTGTACTGCGAACCTTCGAGTTGGTGGTGGGGCTGGAGGGCTCGGACGTGAGTCCTGGAGGTTCCTGATGCAGCCTGGGTGCTCGATGTGAAGTGCTCCGCCCGATCGAGAGTCGCCACGGAACGTACGTCGGCACGACTAGCCCCCACCCCGGTGCGAAAAGGGGTGCGCCCAGTTCCGTGTGGCTCTCCCTGGGGGTCACACCCTGCTACGGACCACCGAGGTGATGCATCGAGGCTGTCTCGCGGCTGCTGCGACGCTACCGGAGCGTTTGCCGCTGCCTTGAGAGCCATCGCGTGAGATCAGCCAGCGATGCGAAGCTATTTCGCTCTCCTTGCTGCACGGCCCACCATCGTCCGGCTCGGCCTTCGCTTTCGGATGTCACCCCGCAGTGGATGATCTCTGCAACACCCTCACTGTCCTCGTTTCGACTCACGTCGAAGCCCGACCGGACCAGCGCCTCCCGCAGCCAGTGGTGCTCCAGGGAGTCGCCCACAACCACAGCTCGGCGGCCCGTGTGACGGTTCGGCGTGAAGTGGCCGGTGGCGCGGTCGAACACCACCTCATCGCTCGAGAACGCGTGCTCGAGCAGCCCGTTGAGCACCAGGTCCTCGGGCGCCCCGCTTTCTAGTGTCCCATCGTCGGTGATCAGCCACAGGACATCAGCGGTTCGCAGCGCGAGATCGAGGTCGTGGGTAGTCATCAGGATCGCCAGCCCTCGTTCGGCGGCCAGCCTCCGAAGCAGGGCCGTGAGCTCGACCCTGGATGGGAGATCGAGGAACGCGGTCGGCTCGTCCAGTAGCAGGACTTTCGGCTCCTGGGCGAGCGCCCGGGCGATCATCACGCGCTGTCGCTCTCCGTCAGACAGCTCGGTGACATCCCTTCTGGCCAGGTGACCCGACTGGGTCGCCTCCATCGCCCACTCGATCCTCTCGTGGTCCTGCGGACCGAGGCGACCGAAATACCCGGTGTGAGGGAACCGGCCGAGCCCTACCAGCTCGTAGGCAGAGAGGTTCGCGATCTGCACGCGCTCGGTCAGGACCACGGCAAGTCTCCGGGCAAGGTCTCCGCTCGTCAGCGCCCGAAGATTGTCGCCGTCGAGGGAGACATCGCCGGCGAGCGCCGGCTGAACGCGCGAGAGCGTTCGCAGGAGCGTGGACTTCCCGGCCCCGTTGGGACCCAGGAGACAGGCGAACTCCCCTCGATCGAGTTGGACACTCATGTCGCTGAGCACGACCCGGCGTCCGCGTCGCGCTCGGTAGCCGATCTCGAGCGATGACAGACTGAGCACCGGCGACGGCATCGCCATCACAGGCCCCAGCCGCGGCGCATCCGCAGGAGCACCCAGAACGCGATCGGACCGCCGACTATCGCAGTTGCCGCGTTGACGGGGAGCGTCAGATTGCTGTGCGGCATCTCCGCCAGCAGCCCGCAGCCGAGCGCGACCGAGGCCCCCGTGAGAGCGCTGCCCGGCACCAGGATCCGATGGTCGGCGGAACCGAAGATGCCGCGTGTGATGTGCGGTATTGCGATCCCGAGGAACGCGATCGGGCCCGCGAACGCGACGACAGCTCCCGCCAGGATCGACGCACTCGTAAGCGTCAGCGTGCGAGCCCGCCGCACGTTTAGCCCCATGCTGCGCGCGTAGTTCTCGCCCATTAACAGCGCGTTGAGTTGCTTCATGGAGAGCGCGGCGACCGCCCCCCCGATACCGACCGCGAAGACGAACAGCGTGGCGTCGTCCCAGCGGACTCGATGGAAGCTGCCGAACCCCCACTCCACGAACAGCCGGGTCTGATCCGGATCGGCGAAGAAGACGAGCACGGTGACCAGCGCGCCGATCAGGGCGGACAGCACAACCCCGAGCAACAGCACGATCACCATGTCACGCACGATGCTCGCGACCACGAGCATGGCGAGCAGGACGGCGCCCGCCCCGAGCGAGGCGCCAACTACGAGGCCGACGCCGGAAACGGCCTGCGCGATGGCGCTCGCCGTTGCTGTATCACGGTAGAGCCCAACCGTCAGCCCGGGAAGCACGATGATGATCAGTGCCGCACCCAGACTCGCGCCGGAGACCACGCCCAGCGTGTAGGGGCTCGCGAGCGGATTTCTGAAGACGGCCTGCATCTGGAGACCCGCAAGACCAAGGGCGATCCCAACCAGCGTTGCGGTGATCACTCGAGGGAGCCGAACGTCCAGAATGATCGTGGTCCACGCGTCCCGCTCCGCCTGAAGGCCCAGGAGCACGCGCGCTACCTCGTCCAGTGGGAGCCGCACCGACGACCAGCTGAGCGAGACGAGCACTGCGAGCAGAAACAGCAGGATGAGGAGCGAGAACGCGACGAGAGTCCGGGTTCGCCCACGCGAGCGGCCGCCCTCGATGCCTGGCTGCTGGCGGTGCGAAGCCGTGCCCGCTGAAGAGGTCACCCCTGCCCCACTCGCACGTGGAAGAGAGGCTCATGTGCTGGCAGCACCGTCGGTGACATCAGCGCGATCAGATCAGCCAACATCAGGTCGACGCGGACACCCCCGATGTGCAGGACGTCCCGGTCGCGTCTGAACCGGCGAGACGCTGCACCTCGCCCTGTTGCGGCGACTTGACTGGACACCCGCCTGGCCTCGTCGCTCGGGGTCGTCGTCTCCCAGATCGAGCTGCACCAGAAGTCCGCATCCGCTCCGAACGCCAGCGCCTCGTCGAGCCCAACTTCCCCGAGCGTTCCAGCCTCGTTGAGGTGGGGTGTGATGCCGGCTTCGCCCAACACGTCCACGCCGCCGGCGTCGCGCACGAGGCCGGGCAGGAGCCCGTGTGGCCAGAAGAGTCCAAGTGCGAGGCGTCCGATCATCTCGACCGTCGGCGGCTTCCGCCCATTCTCGAGCTTTGACAGTTGTCCATCGGAGACGCCGGACGCCTCGGCCAGGCGGCTGAGCGTCAAACCGCGCTCTTTGCGCAACTCACGCAGCAAGTCTCCGAAACCCGACTGGTTCAACTGAACCACTTCCCGCCCACTGGACGGCTTGTTGATACTAGGTATCATTAGGGCATCGTGCTGCTGGCGCAAGTCGCGCCACGCCGGAAGAAGGTTCACCTTGCGTTCACCCCTCCCGCTGTTCATCGGCCTCGTCCTGGTACTCGGGTTCGCGATCTCCTGTACCGATGACGCGGGCCTCCCTGAACCGACGGCCCAGGCCACAGCAGTCGCCGCGGCGACCCCAACCGCCACCCCGGCGACCCCAACCGCCGCCCCGGCGACCCCAACCGCCGCCCCTGCGACCCCGACCGCCGCCGCGCCAATGCCCATCACTAGCAACCCCCGCGATTGCTTGACCGACTTCCAGTCAGGTGTTGACTACTTCCCGGACAAGGTCGAGGCGATCTACGCCGAGGGTTGGAGCGTGAGCTACCACGGGCACTACAAGGTCCTCACAGTCGAGCCCGTCCCCAACGTCGACAACGCCAGGCAGGTGACGTACGTCCTTGCCCAGTGTGGGGCGCCAACGCCGGACCTCTCCGGTGATCTCGCAGGCGCGCACGTCATCCCGATCCCCGCAGGCAGCTTCTGGACCGCCTCCGGCAGCGGGTGGTTTGTAGCGCTCGAGACCCTTGGCCTCTCCGACACCGTGCTCGGTGCGAACGTCCGGGCCGCCGGGCTCGAGTACCTGCCGAACATCAACCGCCGCTTTGAAGATGGGCTCGCCATCCCCGCGCGTGCGTCGAACAGCTTTGAGCCCATCCTGGACGCTGCCCCGGAGCTCTTTCACGTGGCGTTCAGCTACGACCTGACCGATCAGGCCCGGGAGTTGGGCCTCAACGCCGTCGCCTACAACTCATACTGGGAGCCGCCGCTTGGTAGCGCCGAGGAGATCAAGTTCGTCTCGCTCTTCTTCAACGCCGAGGCACGGGCGAATGAGGTCCTCGAGCCGGTGTTCGTGAACTACGAGGCCCTCCGACAACAGGTCGCCGACTCTGTGACGGAGGCGCCGACCGTGCTCTTCGGTACGATCAACAGCTCGGGCCTCTGGGCGACTCGGCCACCCAACCGGATCGACATCCGGCTGATCGAGGATGCTGGTGGAATCCCGATCCTCCAGCGCGAGATCACGGACGTACCGCTGAACGCGCCGCTACCGCTGGAACGAGTGATCGAGCTCGGCGCGGACGCCGACATCTGGATCGACACGACCTACTTCGCGGACACCCGGTTGGGTGATACCGTCGCTGGCTCCCTCGCCTACCAGCCGCTCAACGCCTCATTCAAGGCGCTGAGCGAGGGGCAAGCCTTCCATCGGTTCGCCCGCGGGACCGACATCTTCGCGACGGGGCAGAGCTTCCGCGTGGACATCCTGCTGCGAGACCTGGTCAAAGCGTTCCACCCGGAGTTGCTACCCGATCATGAGTTCGTCTGGCACACCAGGCTCGAGCCCTGATCTCGAGTTCGGTGGAGATCCGACCGTACGAACCCGCGCACCTGGATGACGCGGCGGGAGTGCTGGCGACGGCGCACGAGCGTCGAGCCGCGGAGCTGCCCACGCTCCCCGGCGCCTTCAGCGCCGCAGAGCAGACCCGCGTGGTAATCGGGGCGTTCGCCGGTCGGCCGAGCTGTACCGGCTACAGCGCGTTCCGCGACGGACGGCTCATCGGATTCCTGCTGGCTACGCGGCACCTCCCCGCGCCGGCACACCCGTCCAGTGCGTACGTGATGCCGCGCTCGACCTGGACGCCGACCCAGGCCTGGGCGATCGGCGACGACTGCGACCCCCGAGCGGTGTTCGAGGCGTTGTACAGCGCCGTTGCGAGCGAAGCGGTGAGCGCGGGGTATCTGAACCATCAGATCGAGGTCAACGTCGAGGACCCGGCGGAGAGCTGGCTCCTCGACCTTGGGTACACGAGGAGCAGCGTCTACGCCGCACTCCCCGTTGCAGGCGCGTTGCCAGCGGAGGATCGCGCAGGGGCGGTCGGCCAGACCGAGATCCGCCGCGCGCGGGCCGGTGACGAGGAGTTTGTCGTGGCGGTCGGCGAGCTCGAGGCCCGCCACCACCAGACCTCGCCGGTGTTCCGACCGGACCTCTCGAAGGACTACCGAGAGGCGGCCCTGGATTCAGCGGCCGATCTCGTGAACGCCGACGACCGGATGGCGTTTCTTGCCTTCACGCGCGGTGACTTCGTCGGCGGGATCCTGTCGAACGCGATGGGAGGCGGACGCCCGCTGCTTCGTCCGGCCGCCAGTCTCTACATCGGTAGCACTGCGGTCTCGCCGGCCCACCGTGGATGTGGCATCGGTCAGGCGCTCGTCCGCGCCCTGCTGCTCGCTGCGCGATCGGAGGGCTTCGAACACGCCGTGCTCAACTACGCACCCGCGAACGCTTCCGGAAGACGCTTCTGGCAGAAGATGGGGTTCGAGCCCCTGATGACTGTCTTTCAACGACGAGTCGACCCGCGAATCGCCTGGGGCGCGAGCTAGAGCCGGCTCGCACCAAACGCGGCCCTAGCGTGAGATCCGGTCCGCCACGCCCGTCGCCGAACCAACGCTTGAGCAGGCTGCAGATCTGCTCGCTGACCTGCCGTCTCCGTGGGAACGCGCCACCGTCCGCGCAGAACTACGCATTGCGCTCGATCCCCTCGACGATGAAGCCGATCTGGCCGCGCATCGTCCGCGCTCGCTGATCGCCGCCCAGACCGAGGCGGCCCACCACGACGAGCGCGACGGCTCACGGCCCAACGGCCCCTTCGCATCCCCAACTCCGTAGTGTTCTCAACACGTCCTCACTCCCCTCCGCGTATCAATACGCGAGGCTCCGTTCCGTCGGCGCCGATCGTGAGGAGTACGGCCAGGGCCGGTTGCCAACGACGGGTGTTGTCGGTCAGCCGCTGACTCGAGGCCATCAGCGCCTTTGCCGCCTGTCAAACCCGGTTATGAGCACGGTACGAGGTGGCTGGCCAAAGGCGACTGTACTGCGAACCTTCCGTTGGGAGGTCGCCTTGCAGAAGTGAGGCAGCCACGCTGCATCACGCTACAGGTGTAGCCCTCGAAGGAACGGCTGGGAAGAGGGTCTCAATGGGTATGCCAACACCGGGCTCTGGATGGACAGTAGAAGGCGTGTTTCTGTGGACCCTACGCATCTGATCCCATATCAGCATGTCCAGCCCTGCAGCTGGAACCGAACCTGCCTTGGCGAACAGCAGGAAGGCCCTCTCAAACAGAAGGTAGTCCTTGGGAAGCCTCCAACCTGAGTCAAAGAAGCCGGCAGCGAGTCCTGCGCGCTGGAGGTGGATATCCACAATGGCTACTTCGTCCGTGCCGGTATGGTTCCGGACTATCCACGAAGCGGTCTTGTAACCGACTCCTGGCAGTTGAAGCAGCGCGTCGCGCAGACGCAGGGGTTCTTGCGGAAGGGGCGGCTGCCGAGAAAAGAACTTGAGTGCTGCCGCCACCCTCGCAGCACGTTGGTTGGCGAATCGGTACCTCCGGTGTTCAGCACCGTAGGAGAGGGGAGCTCGCAGGACCTCTTCGATGGCTTCTATGGAGCCTGGAGACGTAAGGAGTCCCTCACGCCTGAGTGCTAGGAATGCTGCGAGCGCCATCTCGGCGGGAATGCCGTAGCCGCCAAGTAAGCAGGCGATGGTCTCCTCAGCCAGGCTGCTACCCAGTGCTAAGTGACGAGGCCGAGTTGTCCCGAAGGCCAGAAGATACTGGGCGATCCAATACGCTGCTGTCCCAAAGGATGCGGCGTCACCCCATACGAAACGAAGGTACCGACTGCTTCCGACATCTAGCATGACCTCCTCAGTCGGGGGTGGGCAGCTACGTGGCCAGGTCATGACTTACCTGCGCGATCGTTCGAGGCCGCTGGCAGACCCCCTGCGCAATGCCACCGCCGCGGTGGCTGGGACATCGTTGTCCTCCAGCCTCGCAGGAGACCAACTGGCTTCCGAGACCTCAGCGCCCAGCACTCACTCCCTCGCAAGGTCGCTCCTCTGTTCCTCCAACCTGGGTAGGGGAACCGTTCCGCCCGTATCAGCAGGTCGGGGTAAAATCGGCTGCACAAGGGGGCGAGTATAGGCTCTCGAAGCTGAGGGGAGGCGCTATGTCCGGTGGGGGAGGTAGTTCGAGTGGGGGAAATGGGCGTGGTGGTGAAGCGTCCCCTTGCGACCAGTTGAGCTTCGAGGCCAACCTTGCCTCCCCCGTTGAGGATGTGGTTCAGCGGCTTCGTCTTCGGGCAGAACTGGACGTGGAGCTCCGGAGTGATCGTGTTGTTGTCGCTCGGTTCGAGGGTGATGAGGCGGGTTCAATAGTCACGAGGCTGCCCGATCTAAGAAGGTGCCTCAGTGCGGGATATACCTTCCGGGCGCGCGTGTTGAGCGTGGACGACGGCATCGTCCTCGTTGAGGTTGGCCCGGGTTGATTGTCGTCGGAGGGATTTATCGCGAACTCTGTCGTGATCCCCAGAGCGATGAGGTGTTCGGCTCAGGTGCACGCGCAGCCTTTGCGCTGAGTGGTGCCACGACACCCGTGCGGCTACGCTCGGTAGCCTGTGCAGAGGATGCCGATCTGGCTCGAGCCATGGGCATCGAGATGGACTACGAAGAACGGCCGCGGCCGATTCGGTTTAGGTACGACACTCCTATCAGTAGGCCGACTCACGACTTCCTCGGTGGTCTGCCGGCCCCTCATCTCGAGGCTGAGGCTGACGTGGTGCTTGCATTCGGCATGCTTGAGGCAAAGCCTCTGGTGAAGGCACAGCGTCTTGTGATTGACCCACAGAGCCCTGGTCTCACGAGTCTTGGGCAGCACATGGACTGGAGTGCCGAACGGCTGGCGATAGTCGGCAACCAATCGGAGATCCTGGGGCTGGCTGGTCCTTCACCCGTCCCAATCGCCGAGGCAGCAGAACGAGTCAGGGTCGAGTATGAGGCTGAGGTAGTGGTCGCAAAGTGCGGTCCACGCGGTGCTGTCCTGGTTGACGAGCTTGGCTCAACGCCAATTCCTCCGCACCCTACTGAGGATGTGTGGCCCATTGGTTCTGGAGACGTCTTTAGCGCCCTCTTTGCATGGGCCTGGGGCGATCAGGAAAGGGGCGCCCGCGAAGCGGCCAACATAGCATCGATGGGCACGGCGACATGGTGTTCTAGAGGACCACTTCAGGTTGTCACACCTGAGGGTGAGATCATCTTTCCTCGTGCGAAAGCGAGGGACGTGCACCTACACGATGTACGTGTCTACCTCGCCGGACCCTACTTCAACTATGGTGAACGCTGGCTTGTAGACCTGATGCGGGATGGGCTCACGGACCTAGGAGCCCAAGTATTCTCGCCCTTCCATGAGGTCGGATTTGGAACTCCGGAGAAAGTTGCTCCAGCAGACCTCCGAGGGTTGCATGAGTGCAACAGCGTTCTGGCCCTCCTCGATGGCGTGGACACCGGGACAGTCTTCGAAGTTGGCTATGCGAGGGCCAACGACATCCCAGTTGTGGGCTTCGCTGCGCGGCCAGACAGTTCCGACTTGACGATGTTGATTGGTACAGACGTGCCAATCTTCTCGAGTCTGGCTCAGGCTGCCTATCACGCCATGTGGGCTGGTCTCCCTTGACGAGGGCTCTTCTGTTCTCTGGGGGCGTGGACTCGTCCGCACTTGCTCAGCTGGAGCGGCCCCAACTGGCCATTGCCATCGACTACGGCCAAGTTCCGGCTGCGGGGGAAATGCGAGCCGCCGCAGCCATCTCCAAGCGCCTGGGCCTCCCCCTGGAGACGATAGCAATCGACTGTTCTTCCCTCGGAAGTGGCGAGATGGTAGGGGTCGAGGCCTCACAGCATGCGCCAACTCCCGAGTGGTGGCCATACCGGAATCAACTCCTAGTGACCCTAGCCGCGCCGGTAGCCCTGAAGTTTGGCGTGGACGAGATCCTCCTTGGGACCGTGCTGACCGACAGCCAGAATGCTGACGGAACTGCCGACTTTGTTGAGGCACTGAACCAGCTCATGATCCTCCAGGAGGGCCGAGTACGCGTTTCTGCGCCGGCCTTGAGCAAGACGTCGGCGGAGCTCGTGGAAGACTCTGGCATCGGGCCCTCCCTCTTGGCTTGGACCCACTCCTGCCACGTGGCGAGCCTTGCGTGCGGGGAGTGTCGCGGCTGCGCCAAGCGTGCCGATGTGCTCAACGACCTTGACTTTGAGCTTCTCTGACCCGGTTTGATTGGCGTCTTGGCTTTGCGAGTAGTCGTCTCCTGTGGGTCTACGCTGGCACCTTTCACGTCGATTGTGCCGGGTTCCTACAGCCCTTGCCGCTGCGAGACCTCGTCTGCGTACCGCTGGGCAGCGGCACCGCCGTTCCCCTGGGCGAGACCCGGTACGATGCTGGGACGTAAGAAGTGAGGCCCCATGACTGGAGAGCCGGATTTGGGAATGGAGTCGCCCGCCGTCCGAACCCACCTTGAGATGATGCAGCGGGTGATTGAGCGGATGGCCTACAACAGCCGCTCGTGCAAGGTCTGGTGTGTCACGCTTGTTGCCGCCGTGCTCGTGCTGATTGCGCGCACCGGCGAGGCGCAGCACGCGCTCTTGGCCATTGTCCCCACGGTGCTCTTCTTGGTGCTGGACATGTACTACCTGGTGCAGGAGCGAGGCTTTATCGCGTCCTACGACAACTTCGTCGAGGAGTTGCACAAGCGGGATCTGGTCCCTGCAGACCTCTACGCGATT
Source organism: Bryobacterales bacterium (assembly GCA_022825595.1). Taxonomy (GTDB): domain Bacteria; phylum Acidobacteriota; class Terriglobia; order Bryobacterales; family UBA6623; genus VXMF01. The sequence goes on from JAJDWM010000018.1 coordinate 21,212, forward strand.
TCGCCCGAGGGGTCGCTAGCCCAGCTCTTCCTGGGCTCGTTCGCGTCATTCTCGACAGGGCCGTTCTACGCCGCGATGGTTGCCACCATCTTGTTGGCCTGGCTAGTGATTCTCTAGAAGGGACAGGGCGATGGCGCGCAAGACTCCGCGACACAGGGTATTCGTCAGCTTTCACGAGAAAGACATCGACTACAAAGAGCGATTTGTCCGCATGATGGCCAGACGCATGGTCGACAGGTCCGTGGACACAGGGAACATCGATGATGCCGGGATAAAGACCGCAACGATCCGCAACAAGATTCGCGACGACTATATCCGCGATGCCACGGTCACGGTGGTCCTGATTGGCCCCTGTACATGGCAGAGAAAGCACGTCGACTGGGAGATAGGCGGAAGCCTGCGTGACACGAGGACGAATCCCAGGTGCGGGCTGATTGGCATTCTGCTGCCGAATCACCCTGACTACGGGAAACGCCGGCACAACCTTAAGCGAGTTCCCCCGCGCCTAGCAGACAACGCCCGGGGAGACGATCCGTACGCGTACATCTACGACTGGCCAGAACCGTGGGCGCCTGCTCGAGTTGCCGAGTGGATTCACCGAGCGTTCGTGCGCAGGAAGGGATCCCCACCGAACCAGCAGCGGCAGTCGTTTGGTCGGAATTGGACCCGACGCAAGTGCAACCAGGGATGGGGCTAGCTGAAGGTCGCGCTTTGGCCTGAGTGGTCCTCACGGGCTGGGGTCTCGGGTTCCGAGCCATCTGCGCCAGCCGACGCTGCCCGTCGACGCAGGTGCTCCCGTGCGATCACTCGGGCAAGTATCCGCAGCCCTGTCTCGAGCTTCTCGCACTGTCCGGGGTGTGCGGGTCCCGGGTCGCGTCGTCCATGCGTCCTCTCTCCAGTCCTTAGCACTCCAGCTTGCTGTCATGCGTCCCTGCAGGTAACCCCACCTAAGGGGGTTCTCTCGTGAACTTCTGCCCCTTGACGAGTTGCCAATTGAGTGGAGACAGGCCCGGCTAGTAGCGCGGGAGTGGTCAAGGGCTTGTCGGCAGCGTGAGTACTGCGGGGCCCGCAACATCGAGAGGCAGACGCAGGCTTGTCTCCTACCCTCTCTCAGTGGCACTAGGCTAGAGCTAATTCGCCGAAGAACCCGGTGTCCGCGGATACGGGTTCACCCACGCCGTCGACGACCAAGGCCCGGTCCAAGAACCGGTTGCCCTGTTCGCAGGCGGTCTCCGGCAAGAGCGCGCAGCTATGGCAGGCCGCCAGATTGCACGAGCCTGGCCCCTGTCCGTACTCCTGACCAAGCTCAGCACAGACCGGATCGGAGGAGCACCACATGGCTTGGCGAAGTGCCTGCTCGATGACTCGGTCAAGGCTCCCTGGGTGTCCAAGACGTACGAGCCCGCCCAGCGTGCCATCCGAGTCCCCTGCGGCCGTGTAGATGAGAACTCCTGCCATTGCAGCGGCGGCATCCGCAGAGACATAGAGACGTTCTCGTAGAGCTGCGGAGCTATAGCCAGACTCGTACGTGAGGCGGTTGATGACGATGTGGGCGAAGGTGTGCATCAAGAGGAAGCGAGGTGAAAGTTCGTGCTGTCCATGGCCCCTGTCCGCTCGTTCAAGGCGACGAAGAAGCGTGCGGCAGCGCTCCTGGACGGCAGGGAGCTTCTCCCAAGCCTGGAGCTTTGACTCGTCCAACTCGATGAAGATTCCTTCGCCGTGTGTCACGTGAGCGGGCAGCCAGTCGGCGTCAGGTGGAAGGGGCTCCCGACGCAAGAGATTTCTCCGCTCGTGGTCTTCTAGAGAATCCTCGAACTCCACGCGACTAAAGCCCACAAACACTTCTGTTGCCCTTAGGCGTTCAATCAGCGTGATTCCCTTGGCCCGCTGGCCGAGGATATCGCCGTAGGCGCCGAGACTCGTGCCGCGGATCGTGATCTCAGGGTGGTCAGATGCCTTCCGCAAGATGGAGAATTCTGCCCTTCGGAAGGCCGTCTCGCGGTCGTCTCCATCAGAAACGGCCGTGTGGGCAACACTATCGCCTCTCTGGGCAGTTTGGATAGCGGCCTCAATCTCCTCATCTCCCCAAGGTTGCAGGAGACGTGGCTGCTGCGCTTTGAGGGTAGTCGCCGTCGGCTCAAACCCTGCCTTCCTGGAAAGATCGATGAACGTGGAGAGTGGAGGTTGTTCCAGCACTTGCATCAAGGCGTCCGGAGCCTTGCTCGTCTCTCTTGGTACGTATATGGAGGAGCGGGTGTGGGCAAAGTAGACGTTTGATGATGTCCGGAATGTCGCTCGGACACTTTCGTCGCAGACGCTCGACGCTTCGCTTCCCAACCAGGGAGTTGTGCCCGGACACCGGTAGCGCTCGTCTTCGTTGAGCGAGAGCGAGCTTCCATATGTGACCCCACGGAGGGACCTGCTTTCCCCGCACTCGCACTTTGCGCGGCCGGTGGCGAGCAACTGCATCGGACGATTGCAGAGAGGGCGTGAGGTCCTGTGGACCCACTCTCTCCATGGGAAGTCGAAGAGATGGCCGACAGCGCACATCCCAACGAACCGGACTTGCAGCAACCGTGGCTTGCGTCCCTGTGGTCTGCAGGTGCACTCGCCGATTTCCTTGTAGGTCAGGGGCAGGTTTGACAGGTGGTGACAGCTTGGGCAGTAGTGCCACTGGGGGAACCGGAGCATGGGTACGCGCAGACCAGTGTTCGGTACCTCGCCTTGCGTTCGCCCGCGCCGCAGGTCTGGAGGGAGTCTGAAGTGGTCGACACCGAGTGCCTCCTCCAGTCGCCACTCGCTGACTACGAACTCATCCGGTTGGAGGTTGGCGCTGCTTTCGCTTTCTCGCTTGTACCAGTGATCCAGGCCCGCGGTAATCATGGACGCGCCATCGGCGCCGACCACGAGGGATCCAACCCCGAAGGGGCGAATAAGCTGAGCACGCCTGAGCGGAACTCTGCGCACCAACGTCATTACTGGTCTCCGGTCACGTAGAGCGTAGTGATCGTGCCCTCGCACTCTGCATCGACGTTGCGCATGGAGTTCGGCGTCGCCCACGAGTACCGTCGGTCTTCCTGCGTAGCGTAGGCACCAGCCGGACGCAACAAAGGAGTATCAGAGTCTGGCCTGCGCCAGAACTCGCCCCACTCGGTCCGCTCCCACCGCTGCCATTCTCCGGCGCGGCGTTCGAATATCTCGTGAAACGCGGCCAGCGCCTCAGCGTCGTTCCCGCCTGCGGCATCTATGTGCTTCTCAAGGATGCCGCGCAGGCGAGTCATCAGTGTTCCCGGATAGGGGCGAGGACTGCTCGCTACATCAAGGTCGCCCGTCTGCCTCGCGTAGATCGCCATCACGGCGTGCAGCGCGCGCTCCAGCGCCGGCCGGGAAAACGGCGTGACGCTTGTGGGCTCCACCTGAGCGTAGAGACGCTGGTGGTAGCTCCGGAAGCGTTCGAAGTGCGAGCGGTCGCGGGGCCTGGAGGGTGAATACAAGGACAGAATCAGCCCAGGGCGTTCCCTCCAGCTCCTTCCTACCCGTCCTGTCACCTGGATGTACTGAGAGGTTGTCTTCGGTTGGCCCACTACGCCCATCAGGGACAGTCGGTCGATGTCAACGCCAACTTCGAGGATGTTGGATGCAAGGCAGATATCGACAGGAGTGCCCCGGTCCGTGGTCCCACCTTGTAGGGTCTCGAGCATCGCGGGAACCTCATGGTCTTGGAGGCGGCCTGTGAGTTCCTCAATCCTTAGCAGCCTGCGCAGCTTGTTCCAGGGCACGCCCGCTCGCTCACGGATCGACCGAAGATGATCATCGACGTCGGACTGCGCAAGGGAGACTGCAGTGCCGAGTTCCCGAAGGTTGTTGAAAAAAAGGACCAGTGTCCACCAAGGGTCGCGCTGCGTAGGATCGTCAAAGTAGGCGGCTTGGAGGATCGACGCGGATGTCCTGACCTGCGTCGTTTGAAACGAGCCGAGGCCCGGGGCATGGACACCTACATACCGCCTTCCTGGTTGGAGCGAGCCGTCCTCGTTCTGCGCGTAGCGGCCGAAGAAGGAGTCCTCGACGCTTAGCCCAGGCGGAGGGAAGAGCACTACTTCCGCTCGGCCGTATAACGCTTGAATCTGTTCTCGGTAACGGCTGATCGTTGCTGTGGAGCTAACGATCTTGGGTCGAGTCGGTGGGCTGGACCTTCTGTCGGTGCAGAGCTCGTCGATCACTGCCTCGTAAAGGCCGACCATTGACCCAAGGGGACCGGAAATGAGGTGGAGCTCGTCCTGAATGATCAACCCGGGAGGGCGGCGAGAGCGCTCGCCTTCTTCGTCGAGGCCGAAGAGCGACCGTGCCTCCGGCCGCCACGCCAGGGTGGCGAATTTGTCAACGGTGGCGATGACGAAGGAAGGTCGTTGTGCGTAGATGTCGTCATCGATGATCAGCACGGGGAGCCCGTCTGCAAATTCGCAGTCTCGGTCAGGGCACTTAAGCACGACTGTGCCGTCACTCTGTTCGTACCCCAGCACCTCTGGTGCACCCCTAAGCCTTCTACCCCGCTTGCCACGTGGGTTGAAGGGGCCCATCGCTGCTTGGCACCAGGGACAGCGCAGCAGGATGAATGGATTCCGCTGGTCCCGGGATCGCTTCCGCAACTCACTCAGGGCCGCCACGGCTTCCTTACCCCGGTTCGGAGTCGAACCTGCTCCTACCCACAGCCCTTATCGAGAAGGGATGCATCCCGAGTCTCTCGGGTTGACCACGTCGCAGGCATTCCATCGCAGTCAAGAGAGCCGCCGCCCGCTGGAACTGCTGGGCAGTGAGCAACCGCAGGGTGTACCGCATTAGTACATCGACAGCGTCGTGCTCCGGGTCGCCGAGGCGCCGCAGGAACATGTGAAATGCGGCAAGTCCTAGGTAGGCCTCGGTCTTGCCTCCACCTGTCGGAAACCAAATCAATTCGACGGTATCGCGATGGTCAGACGCACCGTCGGCCATGCTGGCGATGGTCATCAGGAGAAACGCAATCTGGAACGCGCGCCAAGAACTGGTGTCCTCGCCCAACGCGACGAAGTCCACTGGTCTGTACGGACGGTCGAACGACTGGCGCTGCTCATCTTCGTCAAAGGTGGCCTCACGGCGAGCGAGGTCACTGCGTGCCCGCTGCATGAGCATCGCTCGATTCGCTAAGGCGAAGGCTTCCCGAGCCAGCGTGTCAGTCCGCAGGTATTCAAGGCCGGTGCGCATGCGTTGGGCGGCGGACTCACACTGCCCGAGGTGGTCAACGGAGGCATCTTCGAAGCGATTCGGCAGTGTGCGAGATTCTTCCCACCTCTCTGCTATCCAGCCCTCGTAAGCAGAGACAATCTCTTCGAGCTCCTGATATCCGTCGGTGTGACCGACGAGGCCCGCAAGTGGGGCCATTCCGACTGTCAACTCCGTTCCATCGGCCCGCCGAACATCAGGAGTAATGCTTGGAGTCTCGAACTGGGGGAGGCACTCAGCCCTTACCTCCACCACGCGTTCTGGCGAGCCCTTCTCCCAGTCTGCGGCGCATCCATGTCCAATGGCGAAGGTGTGCTGATGCCGATAGAGCAAGGCTATTGAGGCGGCCTCCGCATCGGTCGATGCCTCCTGGCCGTCCGGGTAGGGGTGGATAGCTGCTGGACCACCAGGGTTCTCAAGGCGCACCGTGAATCGACTCTGGAATAAGCAGCGCTCATCTACCCAGCTACGACCATCGAGCGTGTCTGCTTTCTCCGATCGATTGACAAGGGAGACCGTGACAAGGTGGAGTCCTTGGACACCGCTCGATCGTCGGTGATAGGGGCGTGCCCGGACTAGTACCTGAAGCTGTAGTGGTCCCAAAGCACTAATCTCCAGGGTCGCCCTTCCCCTGCTCAGCAATGCTTCTGCATTGCACTCGGCAGTCTCCTCGACGCTTCTCCGGAGCCACCACTCGCGCTCGGGTAAGGCGGGCTTGCGTTCATACCTGCCACCCGAAATCTCAACGGCAACCGTGCTCTGGGGAGAGATTTCAGCGAGAAAGCTAACCCCCATCGAGGATGGGCGCAGCGTGTTTGCGCTCGAAATATCGAAGTCGTCTCGATCGTTCTCGTGTGCGCGAAGTTCCGCGCTAGGAGCAGCGTCATCGTCCATAGAGACGGGGGGCTGGGCGACCACGACTTCGGACTCAGGCAGGGGGTCTTCGTTCTCCGGTTCGCCTTCGAGCGTAGGATCATCATCTCGCGTTCTGGGTGGATACAGCACACCTACTCCGTAGCGCTGAGTCGGACGGTCGCGTGTGAGAATCTCTTCGCCCGAACCCTCCTGCCTGTAGGGTGATCTGTCGTCTTCCCCTATGTTCCTGATAGGGCCCGATGTATCGATTTCCTCGCCTGCGGGCGCAGGACCCACAAGCTCTTGCCGAAGCTCCTCCACCAGCAACTCTCGGTTTTCAATGTGGACACTATTCATGACGCGAGACTCGTCTGGACTGCGGAAAGAACTTGGTTGAGCTGGCTCCGCAAGACCCGGTAGCGCTCTCCGCTCACCTCCTGAACCCGCAGTGCCGCCAGCGAGCCACCGCCCTCGTCAAGCTCTACTTCAAGTCGGCCGTTCCTAATGAGCTGTGCCCGGTCGGCCCCTCTCACCTCGGCCAACAATCTCCTCCGTATCTCTTGGCCCGCTCGCGAATGCGCTCGATCGATCAAATCCATGGTCTGCCACAAGTCATCTCCCTGATCGCCAAGTCCAACTAACGCCAGGATGGCGTCAAAGTCTGCCCGGTCTTGGGTCTTGATATTGCGAGGGGACTGCCAATTGCGGAGGTTGGAAGTGTTCGCCCGCCGGGAGCCACGCCTCTTCAGTTCCTCAACCACGGCAGGTGTGCCTTGAGCGGTCACCGCGTCGCGCAGCTTTTGCTTCCAGAGGTCCTGCTTGGCTCGGGAGGGGAGCGCTTTCTCGCGCAGCAATTGGTTGGCCATGTCGACCACGTAGTCGCCTCCGCCCTCTGTGCGCAGCAGAATGAATACTCCTTCCACAACCTCTTGCACAGGAACCCTGTGGATCGGGTCGTCCTCATCGAGATCGACGATATAAGCCTGATTGCCTTCGTCATCCTCCAGAAGGACCAGGCTAGCGTCCTCCAGTTTGAGCAGGATGGCGTCGACTTCGCCCTCCTCTGGAAGGCGACTCGCGGCATCCGCACCACTTTGCCCCAGCGGTATGTCTTCCAGCACGCGGACTTCAAGCTCAGGCACGACTTCTTCCCCGGGGGCGATGTCCACCGACGCCCGATCGCGGTAGATGACGGGTGGCTTCGGCCCGGTGTCTTCTCGCTCGCTCTTCGCCACTTGGAAG
>JAJDWM010000622.1 GCA_022825595.1 Bryobacterales bacterium
TGCCACGACCACAAGTTCGACCCGATCACGCAGGCTGACTTCTACGCGTTGTACGGCATATTTGCCAGCAGCAGACCGGGAATTGTCACTGTCGACTCTCCTGAGCGACTGCAACGGGGACGCACCCGTCTTGAGAGTCTCCGTGAGAAGTTGCGGTCGGAATTGTCCGTCGCTTGGTCCGGCAGCACTTGGTCAATCGCGTCCCTGCTGGAGGAGGTCGGAGTTCGGCTGGACTCGAATGATCCCGCTGAGGAGGAAGACGGGGAATCGGAAAACCCTCGTGTTCAAGCATTGGTGCAGCTGATGCAGGGCGAGGGCCTACCAGAAGACGACCCGTTGCGTGCTTGGCTCGAACTGCGCTCTCCAGGCGAGACGAGTGTGGGTGAGCGATGGCGTGAACTGGTCGCGACGTGGTCTGACCGCTCGCGCGAGGTCCGCGAGGTCCGCAAGCGGGACTTCCGGACCGCTTGGGACCTGCGCATGGTCCAGGACTCCAGCCAGTGGTTCGGCAGCGGGCCCGGCGTGCACACCGAGCCGTCCGGCCATGGCGAATTCCGCGTGCACTCGGAGGGCGACCATATCCTGTCAGGGCTCCTGCCCGCAGGCCTGCACAGCGGCCTGGACAGCCAGAAGTTTGGGGGAATCTTGGGCTCACCCCGCTTCCGCGTCTCCAGCGACTCCGTCAGCTTGCGAGTCTCGGGCCGCAACTTTGCGTCGGTGAAGCTGATTGTCGAGAACTACCCGATCGGTGACGGTGGAATCCATCCCATGAAGGAGCTGGCAGGGGGTGGCCAGCAGTGGATCCGCCTCGACACTTCCTACCGCAAGGGCCAGATGGCGTATCTCCAGCTCCAAACCTTGGAGGACCGGTCGAGGCCATTCCGGTTCAATTCCCGCAGGCCAGAGCGCAAGGCCAGCGACGACGGTCGCTCTGCCTTTGGGATCACCGAGGTCGTCTTCCACGACAAGGAGAGCACGCCGCCCGAACAACCCATGGCGATGCTCCACGCGCTTTCCGGTGAGAGTCCTCCCGAAACAGTGCGGGACTTTGAAGAGCTGCTCGACAAGCTCGCACGCCAAGCGGCCGAAGCTTGGGCTGCGGGCACGCTCACTCTCAAGCAGACCGCATTCTTGGACTGGGCAGTGCGTCGTGGATTAGTGCCATCCCGACTCACGGAACTGCCTGACCTGCAAGGCACGGTGGATGCGTATCGCGAGGCTGAGCAAGAGGTTCAGATTCCCCGCAGGGCACCGGGAGTACTGCCGGGATCCGGCTTTGACCAGCCCCTCTTTTCGCGCGGGGACCACACGCAGCCTACCCAGCCGATCCCGCGTCGCTACCTTGAGCTGTTCGGCAGCAGGCCGTTCCGCTCCAGCGGCAGCGGGCGTCTCGAACTTGCTGGGGAGATCGCCAGCGCGAACAATCCCCTCACGGCACGTGTCTTGGTCAATCGCCTGTGGCACTACCTGTTCGGGAGCGGCATCGTCTCCACCGTAGACAACTTCGGAGCCACAGGCGAGAGGCCCTCGCACCCGCAGCTGCTGGACTACCTCGCAGCGCGCTTCGTGGAGAACGGCTGGTCCATCAAGGAGACGGTGCGGCTGATGGTCCTTTCCCGGGCCTACCGCATGAGCACCCAGGCATCACCGGCGTCGCAGTCCACAGATCCCGAGAATCGCCTCCTGCAGCACCAGAACGTCCGCCGCTTGCCGGCCGAATCGATCCGAGACGGCATATTGGAGACCTCGGGCGACTTGGACCGCGCCATGTACGGCCCCAGCATCGATGTCTATTTCGTGGGCAAGACCGAAGGCGTCCGCGACAAGGGCCCGCTCGACGGCGGGCGACGCCGCAGTGTCTATCAGGCTATCCGCCGCAATGCCCAGAATCCCCTGCTGGAAGTCTTCGATGCCCCCAAACCTTCGACCACGCGAGGTCGCCGGGACGTGACCAACATCCCCGCTCAATCGCTGGCGCTTCTCAATGATCCGTTCGTTGTAAGCCAGGCTGCCCGCTGGGCCGACCGAGCGTTGGCCGACGGCGCTATCGCCCCCCGTGACCGGGTCATCCGCATGTTCCGACGGGCGCTCGGGAGGGTGCCGGATGCCGAGGAGACTGACATGCTGATGACGTCGCTGGCGGCCTTTGCCCGCGAGCGCGGTCTGGCGCGCCGAGGCTGGCTGGGGAACCGGGACCTCTGGGCTGACTACGCCCAGTCGCTGTTCAATCTCAAGGAATTCATCTATCTCCGCTGATGCCTCACGCGCCGTTTTCCACGTTCCCTCGCGCAGTGTCGCGGCGACAGGTGCTCGCGCGCTGCTCCACGGGCTTCGGCGGCATGGCCCTATCGGCCCTGCTCCCGCGCCTGCGGGCCGGCGCACCAGACGGCACGCGCAAGCCGGACTTTGCCCAGCGGGCGAAGAGCGTGATCTTCCTATTCATGTCCGGCGGCGTGTCCCAGGTGGACTCGTTCGATCCCAAGCCCCGGCTTGAGAAGGATGCGGGCAAACCAATGCCCGGCAAGGTGCAGCCCACGATGTTCAACGACGTGGGGGGCATCATGCCCAGTCCGTGGAACTTCGACCGCTACGGAGAGAGCGGGATCGCGGTCAGCGAGCTGTTTCCCCACATCGCCACCTGCGCTGATGATCTCTGCGTCATCCGCAGCATGACCAGTAAGGGAAACGAGCACGCCCAGGCGAACTACTTCATTCACACCGGACATCCGTTCCTCGGACATCCGAGCGCTGGTGCTTGGACCACTTACGGCCTCGGCTCCGAGAGCGAGGACCTTCCTGGTTTTGTCGTACTTGCCAGCGGAGGCATCCCGCTGGGCGGCGTTGGCATCTATGGGAACGGATTTCTCCCCGCCGTAAACCAGGCTTCCTTCCTCTACCCGGAGGAGGCCGAGGCCCTCAACAACATCCGGCCGGCGGACCCGGATTCACTCCAGCGGAAGAAGCTGTCCCTGATCCACTCTCTGGACCGGCACAACGCCCCGGAGGGCGACGCCGAGCCGGCGATCGAGGCTGC
>JAJDWM010000654.1 GCA_022825595.1 Bryobacterales bacterium
GTAGAGGCCGCAGCCTCGGTCGCTAGCAGACAAAACGCCGTCACCGAGAATCCTGCGAAGACTACCCCTAAGCGTTGATACACCTCAAGCCCTCCCATAAGTCAACCGCTCAACGGTATCGCAACGGCCGTACGGTCGCAACCATGTGGCTCGTTGGCAGCAAGGCTGGCGACCAAGAAGCGTCAGCCGTCCCATCTCCTCTCGGCTGGAACGTTGCCACTGCGCAGGCGAATGAGCCACCAGCCCGGCCGAGAAACCTCAAGCTCGGCAGGAGAGCTTAAAGGGCTGCCAAGAACTCACCCATCCGGTCTCCCGCCACCGGCGCAAACCTGCCCATCCCGCTTGGGCTGTGGCGACGGGAGCGACGACACAGACGGCGCGTCTGGAACGGACCCGCGGAGTTCCCGCCTAGCTGCGATGGAGCGTTGCCAGAGTCTCAATGTGATACGTCTGCGGGAAGAGGTCCACCAATGTCAACTCGGCGAGAGTGTAGCCGTGTGCGAGCAAACCGCTCAGGTCCCGGGCGAGCGTGGCCGGATCACACGAGAGCAACTGCACGCGCGCCGGCGCCAACCGCACCATCTGTTTGACGACAAGGGCCCCGAGCCCGGTCCTTGGTGGATCGGCAACAATGAGGTCGGGCCGGCGAGAGCACCCCTCCAAGAAGGCGTCCACGTTCATCTGCACGGCACGGACCCTGACCCCTGCGCGACGCACATTGAAACGCAGATCTCGCATAGCCGCGTTAGAGGAATCCACGGCCAAGACCTCCTCGAAGCGCCGCGCTATCGGAAGCGTGAGCAGTCCTACCCCGGCATACAGGTCGATCGCCAGATTCCCGCCATCCCAAGACGCCGCAACGGATCCCAGATCCGTGACCAAGTGGCGGTTTACCTGAAAGAACGACCCTCCGCTCACCCGGAAGACGTCGTCTCCGCAGCGATAGTCGAGCGGGTCACCCGGACGACCAACGCCCAGCTCGGCCTCACAGCGGCGCCAGAATCGGGCCGGCAGCGGCCCAGACCGGCGCGGCAGGTTCAATTGGACCTGCTCCTCGTCACTGAAGATCTCAATCACCCGCAAGCTTCTCGGCAACCGTCGAGCCGTCGCCATTCCCTGCAGGAGATGGTGGACTGCATTGAGCTTGGGCGAGTTGATGGCACACGCATCCGCAGCCACCACCCGGTGGGACCGTGCGGCGTGAAAGCCGAGTCGAGCCGTAGGACCCTGGTGCAGGACGTGCAGTTGCGTGCGGTTGCGGTAGCCGAATGGCTCCGCCTCGATCACCGGGATCGGACCTGCCCACTCGAGACGCCCGATCCGCTCCAACGTCTCGCGCAAGATCTCAGCCTTGTGTGTCCCCGCAGCCGCGGGATTCATGTGCTGATAGTGGCAGCCGCCGCAGTGCGAGAAGTGTGGACAGGGAGGTTCGGTTCTCTCGGAGGACCGCCGCACAATCTGGACTTCCCTGCCCCGCAGCACTCGGCCCTTTGAAGCGCTGATCTCTGCTTCCACATGCTCGCCGGGGAGCACGAACGGGACGAACACTGACTTGGAACCACGGCGCGCCAACCCGTCTCCGCCGAAGACGAGCTTCTCGATTTTGAGCGCCGCTCGCATTAAGACTGATTCTTGCACCCTGACAGCGCCCGCAAGTTGGAGCCGCGTGGCCCGACGGTCCACAGCCGGCTTCCCCGGCCTTCGGCCCACCCTGGGACTGCCCGGCTGACGCGTAGCCCGGCACGGCAAGACCGATTCCAAACCGTTGGTAAACTCGTCTTGAGCCGTCAGCCCATGGCATCGACCGCATTCCTGTTTCCCGGGCAAGGCTCGCAGTCACCGGGCATGGGAGCGGCCGTTGCACAGCGCTACGCGTCGGCCCGGACCGTCTTCGAAGAAGCGGACGACGCCCTGAACTTCGAGATCTCACGGTTGTGCTTCGAAGGCCCTGCGAGCGAGCTCAAGCGCACGGAGATCACTCAGCCAGCGATCCTGACGACGTCTGTTGCCACGCTGGCGGCACTGCGCGAGCGCGGGGTCACCGCCAGCTTTGTGGCGGGCCACAGCCTGGGCGAATACTCGGCCCTGGTAGCGGCCGGATCGCTCCGGTTTCGTGACGCAGTTCGCCTGGTGCGCCTGCGCGGCCGACGGATGCAGGAAGCCGTTCCTCAGGGAGTCGGGGCCATGGCTGCGCTGCTCGGCATCAACGCCGGCGCCGTAGAGCGCGTCTGCGCTGAAGCCTCCGACGGCCAGGTCGTTTCGCCCGCAAACTTCAACTCGCCTATCCAAACGGTCATCGCAGGCCACACCGAGGCTGTCAGGCGAGCCGTCAAGCTAGCCAGACGGGCTGGGGCCCGGAGGGCCGTGATGCTCCAGGTGAGCGCTCCCTTTCACTGCTCCCTCATGGAACCGGCTCGGGTTGCCATGGAGCCTGAATTGGACAAAGCAGGGTTTGACGACCTCCAGGCCGGACTGATCAACAACTGGCAAGCCGCGGAGGTGCGCACGGGCAACGCGGCTCGGAGAGGACTCAAGGAGCAGATCGCTAACCCGGTGCGCTGGCACCAGACGATCGAGGCGCTCAAGGCCCGCGGAGTGGACCGCTTCATCGAAGTCGGGCCCGGTAGGGTGCTGACCGGGCTGATGCGCAGCATTGACCGCTCGCTTCCTGCAGCCAGCACGCACAATCTAGCGAGCTTGGAGGGACTCTCTGCATGACGAAGCGGACGGTGCTGATCACTGGTGCCAGCCAGGGCATTGGGAGGGCATGCGCTCTGGCTTTCGCGGCGTCCGGGCACAGGATCGTCGCGGGTGCCCGACAGACGGGAAAGCTTGCCGAACTGGTGGAGGAGATCCGCGCCAACGGCGGGGAGGCCGAGGCCGTCAGCCTAGACGTGTTGAGCCAGACATCTGTCGGTGCCTTGGCCAGGTCGCACGGGAAGGCGATCGACATCCTCGTGAACAATGCGGGCATTACCGCTGACGGGCTTGCCATCCGGATGCGCGATGCGGACTGGAGCCGCGTGCTTGAGACCAACCTCACCGGCGGGTTCCGGTGCGCTCGGGCAGTCATGCGAGGCATGATGCGCAGACGCTGGGGCCGGATCATCAACGTCGCCTCCGTGGTCGGCCTCTCGGGCAACGCCGGCCAAGCCAACTATTCGGCCTCAAAGGCCGGACTGATCGGGCTCACCAAGTCGCTGGCTCTGGAACTTGCCGCCAGGAACATCACGGTCAACGCCGTGGCTCCTGGCTTCTTCGACACGGCAATGACCGCTCGCCTGGCGGATGGGCAGCGCGAGGGCATTCTCGCGGGAATACCCTTAGGCAGGATGGGCCGGCTGGAGGAGCTCACGGCCGCGGTCTGCTTCTTGGCGAGTGACGAGGCCGGCTACATCACGGGCCACGTGCTGAACGTAAGCGGCGGGCTCTACATGTGACGGCACGGGCGCCCAAGCGGCACCAGACCGTGCTTGACCGCATTCTGGCGCACAAGCGCCGGGAACTTGCCGCCGAGCGGCTGAATGTGCCGCCCGAACTGCTGGAGAAGGCACCGCCAACCCGGCGGAGGGGGTTTCGGGCCGCGCTGGAATCCCGACAACCGGCGGTGATCTCAGAGCTCAAGCGAGCATCCCCCTCTGCAGGGCTGATCGCCCCGGACTTCGACCCTGCCGTCACCGCCCGGCAGTACGAGCGGGCCGGGGCCGCGGCTCTCTCTGTCTTGACGGACTCCCGCTTCTTCCAAGGCTCGCTTGCGCATCTCGCAGCAGCTCGAGAAGCCACCGGTCTGCCCGTGTTGCGGAAGGACTTCACGATCGACCGCTACCACGTCCTGCAGGCTTCTGCGGGCGGCGCCGACTGCGTCTTGCTGATCGTCGCGGCCTTGGCGGATGCCGAATTGCGCGAACTGCTGGCCGCCGCGGCAGAAATGCACCTTGACGCACTGGTCGAGGTTCACGACTCCGGCGAACTCGACCGCGCACTCGAAGCGGGCGCGACGATCGTCGGCGTGAACAACCGCAACCTCAAGACAATGGAGGTGTCGCTTCGGACATCGCTCGATCTGTCGAGGCAAATCCCCGAGGGGATCCTGAAGATCAGCGAGAGCGGGATTCGCACGCCTGACGACATCCGGCGGCTCCTAGATGCCGGCTACCACGGCTTCCTCATCGGCGAGGGCCTAATGCGCCATTCGGACCCCGGCAGCGCCCTGGCAGGGCTGCTGAGGGGGGTGCGATGAGCGCTGTGCTGCGTCAGGCCGCGGCCCTGCTGGAGACGATCAAGTT
>JAJDWM010000094.1 GCA_022825595.1 Bryobacterales bacterium
TCAGCCTCCGCCGGGACGACCCTGATGGCTTCGCATGCGACTGGGTTACGGTCGGCGAGGAGAGGTTCGGCTTGACGTGAACGGGCAGGACCGGCAGCAGGAGGCATTTCCTGACCGCCTGTTTGTCGGCATCGCCGCGTCGTGTCCGCTGTCGCGGTCCTCTAGCCAGCGGGTGCGTCCCTAGCAAAGGACCGTGACCGAAGGTGACTCGTAGCTCAACCTTGAGTTCTGAAGCGGCTAAGCGCGTAGTCGAGGTGAACGACTCCAGTCGAAGCACGAAAACGAGCTGAGCTGGAAGGGTGGGCCTCACCGCCGTGCCCGGCGCAAGTGCGACCAGCTGCTACCACCATTGGCATCCCGGCGATGACCCTCAAGAAGAGAAGCGAGCTACCGAGTGGTCTCGGCATGCATCCGTTCCAAGGCCCTGCGAGCAAGCTCGGCTGCCCTTTCGTACGCGCTCTCCGCCGCGGCCCGATAGTGCTCTCGAGCTGCATCGATCCTCCCTGCCTGTCTGTACAGACCGGCTAGGTTGTATTGGACCGGCCCGTAGCTCGAATCGATGCTTACAGCGCGTCGATATGTCTCAAGTGCCTCCTCGATTCTTCCTTGAGACACCAAGATTGCTCCAAGGTTTCCATAGGCCTCGACGTATTCCGGTTGAGCCTGAATCGCCCGACGGAGTAATGCCTCGGCCTCGCCCACCTGACCCTCATTCGCGAACAAGACCGCTAGGTTGCTCATGGACGGTGCGTGATCCTTATCGAGATCAAGCGCCGCTTGATATGCCACACGTGCGCCGTTCAGTTCATCTTGCAAGTTCAGTGCCAAGCCGAGGTTATGCCAAGAAAATACGCTTGAAGGGTCCTTCTCGATCACTCGCTCAAAGGCACGAACCGCGTCTGACAACCTGCCGGATTGTAGATTCAAATAAGCCAAGTCCTTCTGTCTGGACAGGTCTCTCGGATTCACTTCTAACTGTTTAGTTAACCCGACGATCTGGGAGATGTGCTCCTTATGCAAGAAATCACGTGCCAGCAGACTTCGATCAGACTCGTTTCTGGCAAGGACTTGAAACCATAGGTCGCCCATTTCTTCTTCTGTCCTCCAACCATAAGTGATCCGTCTCGGTGGACTGTTAGGATTGCGCGCGTTCTTACTAGAATTGTCGTAGGAAAAACGCATGAAGAGTCTGGTGCCGCTCGGTAGTTTCACTGGCTCTCGGTACCGATACTCGTCCTGCCAATCGAATGACCAATCATCAATCCGGAGAAGATCCTGCTTTGTTCCGTTGGGTCGAATAGCCCATCCTTCCACAGTTCTTCCGAGATAATGAGCGTGGGCATATACGCTTAGAACATCAATGTCCACCGGTGTCTCGTAGGAATCTTCGATCACATAGTTGCTGCTGCCAGCTGGAATGTCGATATCGTTCCTGCCCAACCGCAACATGAAAGGGGTTCGCTTGGGTTCTTGGTCGGAGAAGTACAAGCCGAGGGAGGGTCGAATGGCTTCCGGTTTTCCCGTCGGTAGCATGTGCATTTCCAGGACAAGATCGCTGCTAGGCTCGATACGCCACGCTAGGTCAGGGTCTAGCAAGGCCGGGCGCTTGCCAGGTGTCCAGCCAATCCAGTGGCCATCCGGGTCGAATGCCTCACCCAATGCCATTCCTTCGCTGAAGCCAGGCCCAGGCTCGAGTTCATCGCGCTTACGCGCGACCCCGGTGGTGTCAAGCAGCATCCGCGCATGGTGGACAAGCCCCGGCACGCCAGGGCGGAACTCGAACCCTCGGACGAACCGGGGCTGGCCGACCGGAACCGGAAGTACGAAATTGCGGAACACGTCCGTGCCCTCCGCGGGCACTGCGAATTCCTCGTCCATCTCCAGGACGAGATCAGGCGCTCCCATGGTCCAGCCATCGGGCCAAGTCGGTAGGTCGGGCCGAGTGTCCGGACTGCCCTCGGGCTGCCCAGCTTCAATCCACCGCAGGAGAGTCGCGATTTCCCGCTCTGCCATTCGTCGGTCGCGCTTGAACTTCGCGACTCCAGCACCAGGCGGCCAAGGGGGCATGTAGCGACTCTTGACGACCTCGCCTACGAAGGCGGCTCGCTTGGCGACGTCGTTGTATGTGACCAGAGCAAACGGGCCAGCGCCACCCTGTCTGTGGCACTCCGCACAACGCCGCCAGATTATTGGGGAAACGTCTCTGTTGAACGTCGGCGGGGCTTCAGTGCCTGCGCACTGGGTCGGGAGCAAGCCGAAGAGTACAGCGGTCCGTCCGATGCGCGCGAAAGACCACATTACCCAATGATGGCCGATGCTCCACCTGCCGCTAGGATCCGGTCGGTGAACGGGCGGGACCGATTGCGGTGTCGGCCCCGCCCGTCTCTCAGAAGTCGAAGCGTACCGACAATTGGGTCTCGCGTCCAGGCCGGGTCGACGTGATCCTGCCGAAGCCTCCCCGGATCGCGTCCGATCCTCCTCCTCTGGTATTCGTGTCGACACCGCCGAAGTTGGTTCGGTTGAACGCATTGAACAGGTCCACCCTCAGTTGAATCCGCATCCCGTCCTCATTCATGTGCAGGTTCTTCGAGAGCGAGACGTCTACTTGCCACAAACCCGGACCATAGATCGAGCGCCGCCCGAGCGTTCCTGGCCGGACGGACCGATTGCCGCGCGCGTTGCGAGGCACATTCGCGAACGCCGCGGGGTCGAGGTACTGATACCGACCGTTGTTCAGTGCGGAATCGTATCCGCTACGAATCGCTGCAGAGTGGCTCGACCCGATAAAGTCCGGACGCGCACCGGGTCCGCTCGCACCCTGTCGAATGTTCAGTGGAGTACCAGTTGCCGAAGTCCAAATGCCGCCAATCTGCCATCCTCGAAGTAGCAGGCGACTTGCTGAACTGCTCGAGCCACGGAATGGAAGTTCATAGATCCAGTCCGCAACGAACCTGTGCCGAATGTGGAACGGGGTGGGAGCATGATTGGAAGTTAGATCCCACAGATCTTGTGGCTCTTCCCCGCCACCGCAACACGTGTAGTCTCCCCGGAAATACGATGTGTTGCTTGCCCAAGTGTAGTTAAAGTTGGCCATCAGATTTCGAGAGAACCGCTTCCTTAGGGACGTTTGGAGACTGTGATAGTCGCTGTTGTCGGCGCTTTGATAATATCGGAATTGTCTGCCAAACCCTGAAACCTCTAATCGGCCCGTATCGCGCAGATTACGGTTGACCCCCGGACTGTAAATGAGCTTGACTCCACGGTTCCCAACATACGATACTTCCCACACGACGGTCTGGCTCAACTGCCGCTGAACTCCGAAGGTCCACTGCATGCTGTAGGAGTTCTCCCAGTTCGGATCAACCGCTGATCCAGTTACGATGTCACTTGCGGCAACCAAGGGTAATGCCTGTTCTCGGGTCGCTCCATACCTCACGTTGAAGCGTTGAAGCTGCTCCCGGTCAAGACTGGCTTGCGTCGGAACATCTAGACCGTTTCGAACAAGTTCCACCGGGCCTGAGAAAAGGTTGAATGGGATGTAGAATACGCCCACTCCACCACGAATCACTGTCTTGTCATCAAGCGACCACGCGAACCCAAAGCGTGGAGACCACATATTATAGTGCTCTTTCCAAACATCTTCCGCAGGCAGGAATGGGCCAAAGGGGCCGTCCCTGTTAAAGAACCGTCCGTCCCGCTCCACTGGAACTGTCCCATAGTCCCATCGAAGGCCAACGTTCAGGGTGAGATCTTTTGATATTCGAATGTCGTCTTGGAGGAAAAATCCGAAGAAATTTCGCCGGATCTCGAATTCATCAAGGCCGAAGTTAAAGAAAGCACTCTCTGGGTTGTTGGCAAGGATGTCGGCTAGGTTGTTATAGCTAAAGCGGGGTGTATCAGCAAGTATTCTACGAGCAAAATGAACTCGGAATAAGCCCCCGAACTTCATAGAGTGCCGACCACTAGTCTTGGAAAAATTCTGCTCAAACGTTGTTGTTGAACCGGTCTTTGAGAATTGTCTTGCTTGACCCGCATCGGGGAGGCCAGCACCCAGTACTTTGGCGACGTTGAGTGTCAACAACTGATCTACTCGATGCATGTCTGAGCGGTTGTAACCGAATCTTGTTTCTGCCGTCATTGTCGGCGTTATGACTCGATTGAATG
>JAJDWM010000762.1 GCA_022825595.1 Bryobacterales bacterium
AGGAGGAACACTAGGAATTGGGCGGCAACCGCGAGACCGCTGCCCACCAAGGCTGCCTGTGAGTCACGCACGGAGCGGCAAGCAAGCAGCCGTTGCACGATCAGCTGGTCCGTCCCGTGTGAGGCCATTGAGAACACGCACCCGCCGATCAGGCCCGCCCAGAGCGTGTACGAAGTCCCAAGATCCCAGGACAAGTCCAGAGCCCGCAGCTTTCCGGCAACCTCCGCAGAATCGAGCACTTCGCCCCACCCGCCCGGAACGCCTCCTCCAATCACGGTCAGGGCCACCCCGGCGCCGAAGAGATACAGGAGCATCTGGACTGAGTCCACCCAAACGACGGCCCTCAGCCCGCCAAAGTACGTGTACACCATCGTCAAAACTCCGATAGCCACGATGGAGGCGGGATACGGCCAGCCAGTGATCAACGCCAGTGGTATGGCGGTGGCGAACAGTCGCACGGAGTCAGCCATCAGCCTCGTCACCATGAATGTCGCCGACGCGAATCGCCGAGTTCCGGCCCCGAACCGGGCTTCCAGCAGTCCGTACGCCGTGGTCAGGTCTCCGCGATAGTAGGCCGGGAGCAAGAGTAGCGCCACGACTATCCGGCCCGCGCAGTACCCAGCCGCGACCTGCAGGAACACCAAGCTTCCCGAGTAGGCCACGCCAGGGATGCTGAGGAAGGTGAGCGTGCTGGTCTCAGTCGCCACGACCGATAGCAGGACGGCGCCCCAAGGAAGGTCGCGACTGCCGAGGAAGTAGTCGGACCCGGTTGAGTGCCCGCGGCCGAGCCATGCCCCCCAAGCTGTGATCCCCGCCAGATAGCAAGCCAGCACTGCCATGTCCAAGGTCGAGAGATCGCCCACGGCGGTATGTGGTTGCTGCCCTTGCGGCCAGCGGCCCCACCATTCTCGCCGAGTTCCATGCGACCGCATTCCTGCGCAGACGGACAGTTCCGGGCGGGCTGACGATTCGGGCCGTTGTGGCCTGGCTGCCTCTGGCACTATGCTGGTTGCCGTAGTGCGAATCGCGCTCGCAGCCCTTATTGCGCTGCCGGCTTTGTTGGTCGGCGCCCCTCCGAACTTTCTGGTCATCGTCGCGGATGACCTGGGTTATGCGGACGTTGGCTGCTATGGCGGCGAGATCGAAACAGCCAACTTGGACGCGCTGGCTGCGGGCGGCCTGCGGTTCACGCAGTTCTACAACACGTCTCGCTGCTGGCCCACCCGTGCTTCGCTGCTGACGGGCTACTACGCCCAACAGGTGCGTCGCGACTCCATGCCGGGTCTTGACATGAATGAGTTCGGCAATAGGGGCGTTCGGCCGGGCTGGGCCCGTCTGGTTTCTGATCGGCTTCGCGACGCGGGCTATTCCTCGTACCACTCAGGGAAGTGGCATGTCGACGGAGAGCCGCTTGAGAATGGGTTCCTGCACTCGTACCAGTCGCATACGCGGGCTGGCTTCTTCCATCTTGTCGGCCAAGACAGGGACGGCCAGCCGCTTCCGGACCTGAAGCCAGACCACGGGGCGCACCTGACAACCGAGACCTCGCGGCATGCGATCGAGTTCCTGCGGGAGCACGCCGACGAGCGGACGGGAATGCCATTCTTCCTGTATCTGGCGTTTCACGCGCCCCACTTCCCGCTGCACGCCAAGCCGGAGGACATAGACCGCTACCGCGACCGCTATCTTGTCGGCTGGGACCAGTTGCGACGCGAGCGGCACCGGCGCCAGCGCCAACTTGGCATCACGGACTCCCCGCTGTCGCTTCTTGACGAAGACGTCGGGCCGCCGTACGACTTTCCAGATGCGATCGAACTACTGGGGCCCGGCGAGGTAAACCGACCGATTCCCTGGCGCCGGTTGAGCCGGCAACAACGGGCGTTTCAGGCGACGAAGATGGCCATCCATGCGGCCATGATCGACAGGATGGACCGTGAGATCGGCCGCGTGCTGCAGCAGGTGCGCGACATGGGGGCCTTCGAGGACACCGTGATCTTCTTCCTCTCCGACAACGGGGCGAGCGCGGAGATCATGGTGCGTGGTGACGGGCACGACCCCGACGCCCCGCCGGGGTCGGCCGGAACCTACCTGTGCCTCGGGCCGGGCTTCTCCAGCGCAGCCAACACACCCTTCCGGCTGCACAAGACTTGGGTGCACGAGGGCGGGATCTCCACGCCGCTGATCGTGCACTGGCCGGCCGGCATACGGGCCCGCGGGGAGATCCGTTCCCGAGTGGGTCACGTGATCGACATCCCTCCCACCCTGCTCGAGCTGGCGGGTCTTGGAATCCCCGGAGACGCCGGTCCTCCAGAGATAGCGGGCCGCAGCCTAATCCCCGCGTTTGACCAAGATGTCCCGAGCCCGCACGAGGCGCTCTGGTTCTACCATCAGGGGAACCGCGCTCTGCGCAAGGGGGACTGGAAGATCGTGCACACCGTCCGCTCGAGGGCCGACGGCTGGGGCAGCGTGGCTGCCGAAGAGGACGCAAGGCCGGGCGAATGGCAGCTGTTCGACCTTGCGACAGACCGGTCCGAAGGGGAAGACCTTGCCCGGCGGCACCCGGGCGTGGTCCGGGAACTTGCCAGCATCTGGCGGTCGTGGAGGGATCGGTTCGCAGCAGACGCGACCCGTCCCGACTGACCTCGCGCAGGCGGCAGCCTACCAGCTTGGTACTCAGGATTGCGGCCCGTGGAACGCCGGCCTCTATCTATCTCGGGAAGAATTGGCGGAAGGACTCGATGGTCTTCCGCGCCGCAGCGCTGGAATCGGGCAGGGGAAACGCCTCCGCCGACGCGTATCCGCTGTACCCCGCCGAGATTAGCGCGTCCGCTATAGGCCTCAGCGCCGTGTGCCCGAATCCGGCCGCATGGCGGTTTGAATCCACGAAGTGCACGTGTCCGATCCTTCCGGCTGCGTCCAGAATCGACCGCTCCGGGCTTGCTTCTTCGATGTTCATGTGGAACAAGTCCGCCAGAAGGTAGAGGTTGTCGCAGCCGACGCTGTCCAGCAGCAGGATCCCCTCCGAGAGCGTCCTGACGAGGTCGGTCTCGTATCGGTTGAGCGGTTCGAACAGAAGCTTCTGCCCGCGGTCGGCCGCGTACTCGGCAAGTTCCCGCAATGAACCCGTCAGACGCTCCAGCGCTGTCTCCTTCGACTGGGTCCTCTCGGCCTTGCCCTGCATGGACCCGATGATTGCGGGTGCCGCGAACCTTGCGCCGAAGTCGATGACCCGCTTCGCGAAGTCGCGTGCCCGCTCCCGTGCAACCGTGCCAGGCGCGCAAAGGGTGTGGCCGTGCAACAGCATGCCGGCTCCCGTGCCGACAGCGGCGAGCCGGAGGTCCTGAGCTTTGAGCAAGGTCCTAAGCTGTGAGGGATCCACCTGATCACCGGACGCTGCGAACAGCTCGACCGCGTCGAACCCCAGATCCGCGCATTCTTTGCACGCGCCTGCCAGGTCTCCGTGGAATACGAATGGCCCGGCCTTGGCCTCTGGAACCAGGCACACTGTCGCCGCCGAAAGGATCATGGCTGGCCGGACACCTCAATGATGGCCTTGATCACTCCGGACTCCGGGCGTGTGTAGCCCTCGAAGCGCTCGACCACTTCACCGAAGGGGGTCCGGTGCGTGATCCATGGATCTGTGTCGATCGTGCCATCCTCAATCAGCCCGATGATGCGGCCAAAGTCCGCCGGCAGCGCGTTCCGCGACCCCTTGATGGTCATTTCTCGCCTATGCAGCGAAGGATGGGGGAACGAGACGCTCTCAGTGGTGATTCCGACGTATACCAGCGTGCCCGTGTGGGCCACAAAATCCAGTGCGCCGCTCATCGAGATCGAGCTTCCGGTAGCGTCCGTGACAACAGAGTACATGTCCCCGGAGGTGATGTCCCGCATCTGCTCGACTGCACTGGGCACGTCCTCGAACGTGATAGTGTGCCGGATGCCGTACCGGCGGCGGCAGAAGTCCAGCCGCGACTCGATACGGTCCATCACCGTGATCTCCGCGCCGGTGAGGCGCGTGAACTCTAGCGTCGCTAGCCCGATCGGCCCTGCCCCGATGATGAGGACGCGGTCGCCTTCTCCGGGAGCCCCGCGGTCGGTGGCGTGGCAGCCGATGGCGAGTGTCTCCACAAGTGCGAGCTGCTCGAAGGAAAGCTCTCTTGAGACGTGCAGCTTGTCGGCCCTCACCAGGAACCTCTCGCACAGCCCGCCGTCGATCATCACGCCGATGACCTCCAGGGACTCGCAGCAATTCGGGCACCCGTTGCGGCAAGCGAAACAGTGGCCGCAGTTCATGTACGGCTCGACGCTGCAGCGGTCCCCAGCTTGGACGTTGCGCACCCCCTCGCCCGTTGCGAGCACTCGCACTCCGAGCTCGTGCCCCGGCACGCGCGGATAGCGGAAGAACGGCATCTTGCCGAGAAAGCCGCTGTAGTCGGTGCCGCAGATGCCCATGCGGTGTGTCTCGACCAACGCCAGACCCGGACCCGGCAGGGGCGGTTCGCGTAGTTGGACGTACTTGAGATGGCGAGGCTGTTCCAGCCGAATGGCTCTCATGGCAGTGTTACTTCGGCCCGCTCACGGCAGGCGGGCGGAGATTCGCAGCGCCCGATTGCCCAGACTATCACTAGCCCCCGCCCGCCGATGCGTCGGCCGGCCGATCCCTTCGTGCCGGCGGCAAGGCCCATAAGCTCAGAATGCGCTCAGGATCAGTCCTTGGATCACGAGTACCCCGAGCCAGTGCCCGGAGTCGAGAGCGGTCAGCTTCGGTGGGCACCCCTGAAAAGCGTGGTTGGTCGCCATGCTTGCCAGGATGAATCCCAGCCAAAGAACGAAGGCCGACTCTATGGCGTGAGCGGCTGTCACTTCCTCGGCGGAGTGCTGCGCAAAATGCCCGGCCAGCACACTGGCCATCACCAGCAGCGAAGCGAAGCTGATGACATACGGGCCGGCTCCCCGGCTTTCCTTGATCTGCTCTTCGGTGATGCCAGCGGCATCCATCCAAGGCTTGCCGAGCACCGTGTAGTAGATCGCGCCAAACCCCATGGTGGCGACTGCCGCACCAAGCACAGCGATCCAGTTGATTTGCCCAAAGTCCATTTAGGTCGTCCTCCTAGGCGCCGATTCTAGCGAAGCCTCCCGGCGGGTCCGTCTCAGTCAGCCGAACTGGACTGTTCGATCGCGTGGGTTCCAAGGGCCGGAAACGGCCGAGAGCGGGCACTGCCGGAGCGTCTGGCGGGCGCTATGATGGGCGCCATGCCCGACGCTGCCTCCTTCCTATCCCGGCGCACTTTCCTGCAGTTCGGCGCCTCCGCCGCAGCACTGCCATGGGCGTGTTCGGACAGTGGCGGGCTTGGCGAGACAAGGCCCCCCAACATCATCGTCACCATGGCGGACGATATGGGTTACTCGGACATCGGCTGCTACGGGGGAGAGATCAACACACCCGTGCTGGACCGGCTGGCCGCGAACGGGCTCCGCTTCCGCTCCTTCTACAACTACGCGCGCTGCTGCCCTACGAGGGCTTCGCTAGTGACGGGGCTCTATCCGCATCAGGCAGGTGTCGGCCACATGATGAGCGAGTACAGAAAGGACGGCGCCCCGATCCCCTCGTACATGGGGAACCTCAACAAGAGCTGCGTCACGATTGCCGAGGTCCTGCGGTCGGCTGGGTACTCGACGCTCATGAGCGGAAAGTGGCACGTGACGCCCGCAGAGGGCACGGGTGAAGAGGTAGACCGGTCCAATTGGCCCCTGCAGCGCGGTTTCGATAAGTTCTACGGGACGATCCACGGCGCGGGATCGTTCTATGATCCGGTCTCGCTCCGGCGCGGGAATGAGCCCGAAGACCCCGGCCCCGACTTCTACTACACGACGGCGATCGGCGAGAATGCCGCCCGCTTCATCGAGGAGGCTTTGGACGAGAAGCCCGAAACTCCGTTCATCCTGTACTTGCCGTTCACCGCACCGCACTGGCCCTTGCACGCGCCGGACGACGCCATCGCGAAGTACAAGGGCCGCTATGACGCTGGCTGGGATGCCCTGCGCGAGGAGCGCCTCGAACGCATGCGCCAAGTGGGCGCCGTCGACGAGTCCGCCCAGCTCAGCGATCGGGATCCGTCCCAAGCACCTTGGGAGGACGTGCCGGACAAGGAGTGGCAGGCCCGGCGGATGGAAGTGTACGCGGCGCAGGTAGAGCTGATGGACGAAGCCATAGGCCAGGTAGTGGCCACGCTCGAGGAGCGCGGCCAGCTCGACAACACACTGATCCTGTTCTTGGCCGACAACGGCGGCTGTGCAGAGGAGGCGCGGGACGCCTGGCAGGGGCTGCACATTGCCCGTGAGACTTACGCGGGCGATCCCGTGGCGGTTGGCAATGACCCGAGCCTGATGCCCGGTCCGGAGGAGAACTACCAGAGCTACGGCATTCCATGGGCGAACGTGTCGAATACGCCCTTCCGCTACTACAAGCACTGGGTCCACGAGGGCGGGATCTCGTCCCCGCTCATCGCCCACTGGCCGGAGGGGATCGAGGCCCGGGGCGATTGGAGCGACCAGCTGGGCCACCTGATCGACGTCATGCCCACCTGCGTGGACGTGTCTGGAGCTAGCTACCCGGCGACCTTCAACGCCAACCCGGTCCATCCCATGGAGGGCGACTCTCTGGCGCCCGTGTTCCGTGGCGAGACAGCCGAAGGGCACCCCGAAGGGCTGTTCTGGGAGCACGAAGGAAACCGGGCCGTGCGAGTGGGCGACTGGAAGCTGGTCTCGAAGCGGTCGATGCCGGAGAACGGCAAGTGGGAGCTCTACAACATCGCTCAGGACCGCAGCGAACTCAACGACCTAGCCAGCGAGATGCCCGAAAGGGTCGAAGAGCTCGCCGGACTGTGGCAGCAGTGGGCCGATCGGGTTGGAGTGGTCGAGTGGGGCTCGTGGGACAGGGGCTGATCATGGGAGGGCACGGTCCGGAAGTGGCTCGTGCAGGCCCGCAGAGCCCTCGCCCCGGATGAAGATCATTGGCATAGCCGGGCCGTCTGGGGCGGGCAAGACCAGAGTTGCGAGCGAACTCGCTCGGCTCGTCGACGGGTGCGCTGTCTTGGGAACGGACACGTACTACCGCGACCTTTCCCACCTCTCCCAAGAAAGGCGCTCCCTGACCAATTTCGACTCGCCGGCCGCCTTGGATTGGGACCTGCTTTGCCGCCAATTGGCGGTCCTGCGGTCCGGTCAGCCGGTCTGCGCCCCGTGCTACGACTTCAGCAGGCACGTCCGCACAGCCGAGACGAGAATCCTCGAACCGCCAAGGCTCCTCCTGCTGGAGGGCCTCTTCGTGCTTGTACGGGCTCGCATCCGCCAGCATCTTGACCTCACTGTGTTTCTGGAAGCGTCGCAGGACCTGTGCCTTGCGCGGCGAATCGCGCGCGACACGACGGTTCGAGGCCGTTCAGAGTCCACCGTGCGCGAGCAGTGGGAGAGGTTCGCCGTGCCCATGTACCGCATCCACGTTCGTCCGGCGCGGACCACTGCGGACTTGGTGCTGGACGCGGCTCGGCCACCTGAGAGGTCGGCTGTGAAGATCCTTCAGACAGCTGCAGATCGCTGGCCGGAATACAGGCGTCTATATTCGAACTTGTGATCCGGTTCGCGAACGCTCGCATGCGGTACGGAGATCGGGTGCTGTTCGATGGGCTGGACTGGCTCGTCGCGCCCGGGGACCGCATAGGCCTTGTCGGAGACAACGGCACAGGAAAGACCACGCTGCTGAAGATCATTGACGGGAGCGAGCGGCTGGAGAGCGGCTTGATCCAGAGACAGAAGAGAATCCAGACCGGGTACCTCCCGCAGGAGGGCCTGACTTTCGCTGGGAAGACGGTCTTCGAGGAATGCGTCAGCGTCTTCACCGAGGCGGTCCAGCTTGAGGCGGAGCTGGAGGAACTGGCCCACAGGATGGGCGAGGTAGATCCCGAGGGCGGAGAGTTCCAGACAGTGCTGGACCGCTACGAGTGGTGCTCCAGCCGCTACCAGGCGCTCGACGGGTACAGCAAGGAAGCCCAAGTCGGAACCGTCCTGGCCGGCCTTGCCTTTCCTCGCGCTGATTGGGACCGTCCGTGCGAGCACTTTTCTGGAGGCTGGCAAATGCGGGTCGCGCTGGCGAAGCTGCTGCTGGCAAAGCCGAACATCCTGTTGCTCGACGAGCCGACCAATCACCTCGACCTTGAGGCCCGCAATTGGTTCGAGGACTACCTCAAAGGCTACCCGCACGCTTTCGTCATCGTTTCCCACGACCGGTTCTTCCTCGACGCCACGATTCAGAAGGTGGTGCACCTCTGGAATCGCAAGGCGCACTTCTACACAGGGAACTACTCCAAGTTCGAGCGGCTGAAGGACGAGCGCCTAGAGCAGATTCGGAAGGCGTACAAGGCCCAGAGGGACAGGATCGAGCAGTTGGAGGTGTTCATCAACCGATTCCGGTACAAGGCGACCAAGGCCCGTCAGGTCCAGAGCCGGATTAAGGAGCTCGAGAGGATGGACAGGATCGAGATCCCGCGGGAGGTGAAGACGATCCACTTCCGCTTCCCGCAGCCCGTGCATTCCGGGAGGGTGGTGGTGGAGCTCGACCGTGTGGCCAAGTCGTATGGCGAGACGCATGTGTTCGAGGAAGTCTCGCTGCGCATCGAGCGCGGTGACCGCATCGCCCTTGTTGGCGCAAACGGCGCGGGCAAGTCGACCCTGATCCGGATCCTCGCTGACACGGAGCCGATCAATTCGGGTCGCCGAACGGAGGGCTATCGGGTCGGCATCGATCACTTCGCCCAAGACCAGTACAAGGAGCTGGATCCCGATGCGATAGTCCTTGACGACCTGCTGGCGCACGGCCCCCTGATGGCTGAGTCCGAACTCCGTGGGCTGCTTGGGAGCTTCCTCTTCAGCGGCGACGATGTGTTCAAGCCGATTGGCGTCCTTTCGGGCGGCGAGCGCAACCGTTATGCCCTCGCCCGGCTCCTGCTCAGGCCGAGCAATCTCCTTCTGCTGGACGAACCCACAAACCATCTGGACATGCGGGCGAAGCACGTTCTCCTGACGGCATTGCTGGGCTTTGAAGGAACGATCGTATTCGTCTCACACGACCGGTACTTCATCAACCGCCTGGCCAACAAGGTGATCCACGTGGGGAGCGGCGAGGCTGAGGTGTATCCGGGTGGCTATGAGGACTTCCTGTGGTATCGGCAGCACGGCACAGCCTCCCGCCCCGCGGTCAAGCGCACCAAGAGCAAGACCAAGAAGGGAGCAGCGAAGGTCCGTAAACCGCGTCGGCTGCGACGGCGCCGAACGTTGGGCCCTGCTGGGATCCGATCCATCCGAGGGCGAATCGACACCATTGAGCGCGAGATTGAAGAGATTGAAGAGTCCAGCGCCAAGCTGCAGGAGGCCCTGCAGATGGCAGGCTCAGACAGGCAGGGCCGCGAGCGAACTCTGAAGAAGCTGGAAGCGAGCCAGCAGAAGATGCAGAGGCGGGAGCGGGAGTGGGCCGAACTCTCGGAGATGCTAGCCTCCCAAGGCTAGGACCGAGAGCCTCTTCCCCGCCATGCCCTCCGATCCGCCT